>CBFHBI010000768.1:0-2064 GCA_965653755.1 uncultured Blastocatellia bacterium | reverse complement strand
GGATTATCGTTTTCACACTCGAGTCTATCGAACCGGCCGCATCGACGGAGACGGGGGCCTGGATGGCGAGCGGATTTTAGTAGCCAGCGGCGATCCGAATCTCTCCGGCCGTCTACGAGACGACGGCACACTGGCCTTCGAGAATGAAGATCATTCTTACGACGGCGATCCGAACACGCGCGCGGTTCCCGGCGATCCGCTGCTGGTGATTCGGCAATTGGCCCAGCAAGTCGCGGCTAAAGGAATTAAGAAGATTCGCGGCAACGTCATCGTCGATGCGACGATGTTTCGCGAAGGCGCGCGTGAATTGGGAACCGGCGTCGTTATGTCGCCGATCGTTATCAATGACAACATCATCGATGTCATCGTGAGTCCAGGTGCGAGCGAAGGCGCGCCCGTAACCTTCACCTCGTCGCCGGCAACTTCGTATGTGACCTTTACGAACCGCGCGAAGACAGGCAAAGCTGATTCTGAACCGGAGATTCGCTTCACCGGCAATCAACCCGCTCCCGAAAGCAAGCAAAATGTCACGATCACCGGCAGCTTTCCCGCGGGCAAATCGCCAATCCTCTTCAAATATGTCGTGCCCTCACCCACACGTTTTGCCGAAACTGTATTCACTGAAGCCTTGCGCGAAAAAGGCGTCGAGGTCGAACCGATCCCGGGTTTCCGCGACTTCGCAGCGTTGGCCGCATCGTATGTCCCAGAGCAAATGATCGCTGAGCATGTCTCGGCCCCGCTGAAGGAAGAGATCAAAGTCACGCTGAAAGTGAGCCAGAATCTCCACGCCAGCATCACGCCGCTGGTGCTGGCGGCGATGCTCGCACCAAAAAATTCCGATCGCACCGGCTTCGATCTGGAAAAAGATTTTCTGACGAAGGCGGGACTCGATCCGCTCGGCGCGCAGCAGGCTGACGGCGCCGGCGGTAACGCGCACTTCACGCCTGAGTTCATGGTCAGCTACCTCGCGTACATGTCCAAGCAGAAAGACTTTCCGGTTTTCTACAACGCGCTTCCAATCCTCGGCCGCGACGGCACGCTCTTCGACATTCAGACGCAATCGCCCGCCGCCGGCAGCGTTCGCGCTAAGACCGGAACGTTCTCCGTTTTCGATCCGCTGAATCGCCGGCTGCTTGTCACTGGCAAAGGTCTCGCGGGTTACATGACGACGAAGAAAGGCGAACACCTGGCCTTTGCGATCTACATCAACAATGTTTCGGTGCCCACGACGGGCGACTCAGTCAAGAAGATCGTCGGTCAAGCCGTGGGTGAGATTGCGGCCGCGGCTTATTGAGATTGGCACTGCCCCGCTGGCACGGTCATTCCTACTGCAGGCGTATCGGTAAACTCGCGCGCGACGATTCATAAATTGCCTCTATCAATTCAATACTGCGCCGTCCTTCGTGGCCGTCACAGACAGGTTTGCTGCCGGTTTCGATCGCCTGGAGAAAGTCTTCGAGTAAACGGCGGTGGCCCCTTTCATCCGTGACCACTGGCGAGGAAGCGCCGGCGTTCCGGTTGCTTTCGGTTTCCTGCAGCAGACTCGGATCTGGTGTGCGCAAATCGGCGGTGACGATTCGATCATTTTCCATCACCAGCGTGCCTGCACTTCCGCTCACTTCGATGCGACGTTGGTACCCAGGATAGATTGAGGTGGCTGCTTCGATCGTGCCGACGGCACCGTTACGAAACTCGAGTGTCGCCACGGCCGTATCTTCGACTTCGATGTCGTGCAGCGCCGTGAGCACGCGCGCATACACTCGCGACACATCTCCCATCAGCCAAAGCAGCAAATCGACCGTGTGCACTCCCTGGTTCATCAGTGCTCCGCCGCCGTCGAGCGCGCGGGTCCCGCGCCAACGCGACTGGGCGTAGTACTCGGGCGTGCGATACCACTTCACATATCCGCTGCACAGGATCGGACGGCCGATACGTCCGTTATCGAGCAACTGCTTGAGCCGCGCAATATCCGGCGCCACTCGATCCGAAAACAGACACCGAGCTTCACGCCTGCCTGCTCGCACGCCTTGATTAGCGCATCGGCGTTCGCCGTCGTCACGTCGA
>CBFHBI010000767.1:0-2067 GCA_965653755.1 uncultured Blastocatellia bacterium | reverse complement strand
GTCGTGCCGGGCCGGCACGCTATCTACTACTCTCAGCCGCAGGTCCTTGCCGACTCAGCCGACAAATGGAAAGTAATAATCCAGAAACAGACGACCGCAGAAGTGGAAGAAGCCCGCGCAAAACTGGATGACGCTGGCTTCGACGTGGTCGCCGTCAGAGATACGCAGAAACAGTCCGCCGCCAACCTACCCGCGAAAGCCTCTGGGCCAATTCTTCCGTCATCGGCGGCCGCCAACAAACTCAAATATACAGCGCGGGCGGCATCGCCAAACCGCGAATTGGTCGCATTTGCGCGCGGGGCCGCGCCGTCTTTGCGTTCAAGCGCTCCGCTGCTGTTTGCGTCAAGCGACGAAAAGAACGCGCCGGTGCGCTTCAATGACAAACCTTATCGCGGCAAGATCGAAGTTTTTGCGAATACGCACGGCGGTGTGACCGTCGTTAATGTGATCGGGCTGGAAGACTATGTGCGCGGCGTCGTGCCGAATGAACTTTCATATCCGGCGTTGGAAGCATTGAAAGCCCAAGCAATCGCCGCGCGCACTTACGCGGTCAAGAATCGTGGCCAGTTCGCCTCCGAGGGTTTCGATCTCCTGCCGACGACGCGTTCGCAAGTTTATCGCGGACTGACCAGCGAGACGTCGCTTACCTCCCAAGCAGTCGATCAGACGCGCGGGATCATCGCTACCTACAACGGCGAACCAATCAACGCGCTCTACACCTCGACATGCGGCGGCCGCACCGAAGACGCGGAAAACATTTTCAACGAAGCGATTCCCTACCTGCGCGGACGCGAATGAGCCGTCGAAGGCAAAGCCCCCTTCGCCCCGTTCACGATCAAGAGTTCGCGCGATCTATTTGAAATTAAAGACGAGCGCGATCTCGTTTACGCGCGTGACGTGGCGCTGCTGGCGGTGGGTGGTTTTCCTTTGCCAATCGATAAGATTTCGAGTTCGTGGTTGTCTTCGCACACCTCAGAAACGGAAGCCCGCGACTGGTTGAATGCGACCGCGCGTGCGGCTCATAACCCTGCATTTAAAGCTCCTGAAGACGCGGCCAAGGCGCCGGCATTCAGTTCGGCATTGATGGCTGCAATTTATGCAGATCGTCGCGCCGATACTTTGCTCAATAGCGCCGACACCGACTATTTGCTCATCTTCCGCGACGGCGAAGAAGTTCCGGCCGCGAACCGTGCCGACGTGGCGATGTTGTTACGCGATGGCGCGCTCTCATTATTTGCCGACGCCACGCTACGGCCGAAAGAACCAATGCCGCGTGCGCACGCGCTGCATGCGATTGCGCATTTGCTCGAATCGAAAAACCTCTTGCAGTTACAGAAAGGCACGTCGCGCCCCGCGTCTGGCGGCCTCATGATGCTCCGTTCGAACAAAGGCAAAGACATGCCCGTGCCGGTGAGCACCGAAGCGTTTCTTTTCCGCGAGTTTGGCGAATACCTGCATCAGATGAAGTCGCTGGCGCTCGTCGGCGGCGAGTCGGTTGTGTTCCATGTGAGCGCGCGGGGCCAGGTCGATTATCTGGAAGTCAAACCTGCCAACAACGGCGCTGCTGCCGATCGATTCTCGTCGCTAAGCAACTGGGTCGCGCAGATGAGTTTTGGCGCGGTGCAGTCGCGGCTCGGCCGATCGGTGCACGGCATCGGCTCGATTACTGATTTGCGAATTGCGAAGCAAGGCTCGTCGCGCCGCGTCATCGATCTCGAAGTGATCGGCACGCAAGGCGTCGGACACATTCGCGGCGGCCGCATTCGTTCGGCTCTGGGTTTGAAAGAGCAACTGTTCATCATCGATCGCGTCTATAACGAAGACAATCGCCTCGTCTCGTTCGTCTTCACCGGCCGCGGTTGGGGCCACGGCGTCGGCATGTGCCAGTTCGGTGCTTACGGATTGGCGAAGCAAGGTTTGAACGTCGAACAGATTCTCAAGACTTATTACACCGGAATTGAATTGACGCGGCTCTATTAATCGTGCCCATCGCTCTCCGTCGCACCGCTCTGTCGATATTCTTTTCCGTTCTATCGCTATCTTTCTCCACATTAGCGCAGGTTAAAA
>CBFHBI010000766.1:0-2071 GCA_965653755.1 uncultured Blastocatellia bacterium | reverse complement strand
CCGATGGCCACGCTTGAAGACGTGCTGGTGCCGCTTTACATGTATCACCGCTATAAATTCGAAGCAACCTCCAAATTGATCGGCGGCGAGGACTATACGTTCGCGATGCGCGGCCAGGGTGACAAGAATCCGCAAATCGTTCCGCCCGATGAACAAAAACGCGCGCTCTATGCCGTGCTTGACACGTTGAAGCCTGAGAACCTCGCCCTGCCTGAATCCGTCATCAAGTTCATTCCGCCGCGTCCGCCCGGTTACCCGCGCACGCGCGAAGACTTTCGCATTCGCACCTTCCCCACGTTCGACGCACTCGCACCGGCGGAAGCCTTCGCGAATCACGTATGCGATTTTCTCTTCAACCAGGAACGCGCCGCCCGCATCGTTGAATTCCATGCGCGCGACAGCGCGAATTATCCGCCACTCGGCGATGTGTTCGACAAGATTATCGCCGAGACGTTTCACGCCCCTCTGCGCAGTGGATACCAGGGCGAAATTCAACGCACCGTCAACGCAGTCGTGCTGAATGAATTAATGGCGTTGGCTTCGGGCGAACATGCGTCGAACGAGGTGCGCGCCATCGCCGAGTATCGCTTGGAGATTCTCAAGAACTGGCTGCGCCAGCAAGTCGACCTCACGCGCGATGAACAACAGAAAGCATTTCTCACCTACGCCGCTAACCAGATCAAGCGCTTTCAGGACGATCCCAAGAAGATGAACCTGACGAAGCCAAACGATCCACCCGACGGCCAACCGATTGGCACCGATTGGTGGACGATGTTGGATGAAGATTGGTGCGGGTGGCGATAGCTTATCTGCGCGACATCCATTTCTTAGGATCGCGTTTGAAATGAAAGCAAGCTACGACAATCACATGGTTGGCTTTGAGTCGATAAAAGATTGCGTAAGGAAACCTTCGGAACAAGGCGCGCCGAATATCTCGATGAATTACTGGGAACCGACCGGCATCCTGTGAAATGATTCGGGTTAGATCGGATGCCGCCTCAAGGAACTCGTCACCCAGTCCTGGTCTCTGGGTTTCGTACCAACGATAGCGGCTTCCAAGTCGGCAGCAGCCCGCGACCTCGTTACGACAGGAAGTTTCACGCGCGCTCACGAATCGTGGCAACTACATCGTCCCAGGGGATTCCCAAGTTCTCGTCGCGATCGATTTCCTCAATTCGCGAATCGAGTTCTTGCCGTTGCGCGTCGGTCAGAACTACCCGATCAGTTGACGGCTCAAGACCCAACTCCTCTGCCAGGAGAGCATCCGCCAGTTGCAAACGCTCAACCGACGAAAGCCGCTTCGCCGACTCAAGGATTTCTTCGTATGAGGTCATGAGAAGAGTGTAGCGTAGGACAGATTAGAGTCGCAATAAAACACTACATTTCTCGATCCACTTTCATCACCGCGCCCAACAAAACATTCGCGCCGTTTTCAATATCCTTCGCCCGCGAAAATTCTTTCGGCGAATGACTAATGCCGCCGATGCTGGGGATGAAGATCATGCCGACTGGGCCAATGCGGGCCATGTCCTGGGCGTCGTGGCCGGCGCCGCTGGGCATTAACTTAGTGCTCAAACCTAACTCTTTGGCAGATTGATCGATGACGGCGCGGATGCGCGGGTCGGTGGGCGCGGGAAGGTTGGTGTTCAGCTCTTTGAAGTCGAAGGTCACGCGGCTGGTCTTGGCGATTTGATCGGCTTCGGCGCGAATCTTTTGATAGAGCATCTGAATTTTGGCGGCGTCGAGGTCGCGTAATTCCAAACTGCAGATTACTTTTCCGGGAATCACGTTCGGCGCGCCGGGGAAAGCCTGAATGCGGCCGACCGTGCCGACCTGGCGGCCAGGGACGCTGGTGACGACGCGATTTACGGCTTCGATAAATTTCGCTGCGGCCAGCAGAGCATCCTGACGATTATTCATTGCGGTCGTGCCCGCGTGGTTCGCGAAGCCTTCGATGGTTACGTCCCACCAATTGATGCCGACGATGCCTTCGACGACGCCGATTTCGATCTTCTCGGCTTCAAGCGTGCCGCCTTGCTCGACGTGCAATTCGAGGTAAGCAGCGATGCTT
>CBFHBI010000765.1:0-2081 GCA_965653755.1 uncultured Blastocatellia bacterium | reverse complement strand
GTGAGCGCAGGTTTCGGAACTACGGCCGTGCCCGGCCTTGGGAAGAACAGAATCTCGCGCGCTTTCACCGATAACCCCGAAAGGTACCGTGTAGTTCAGCGTTTTTGGGCGGCGGGAGGCCGCGAGCTCGTTTCAGACGGCAAGGGAGTCGTTGCTACGTTCTTCTTGATGAGATACCAAAGGGTTGTCGCGAGTAAGAGGGAGATCAACTTCGCGCGCCAGTTCTTCAGAAACAGACTCTTCATATCTTCGGTGCAATAAAATCTCGCCGATCCGCTGGCGAAACGTTTCCGGGGTAAAATTGCGCTCAATTCGGCGGCGATGGCAAATGGAAATGCCACCCGTCTCTTCCGAAACAACGATTGCGACCGCGTCCGATTCCTCGGTAATTCCGAGCGCGGCTCGATGACGTAATCCAAGACTGCGATCCAAAGTTTCGCGCTGGCTCACCGGAAAAATGCAAGCCGCCGCCGCGATCCGACCATTGCGAATAATGACACCGCCGTCGTGCAATGCCGCCTTCGGATGAAAAATGCTCAGAATCAATTCCACTGAAAAGTCTGAATCCAGTGTCACGCCGGTCTCTTCATAAACGCGAATCGAAGTATCACGTTCAATCGCCAGGAGAGCCCCGAACTGTTTATTCGCGAGCTGAGTCACGGCTTCTGCCAGATCGTGAATTGTTTCTCGTTTTTCGCTCGTGAGCGAGAAAATCGGGTGTCCGCCAAGCTCAGCCAGACCACGGCGCAGCTCCGGCTGGAAAATGACAACGAGCGCAATCGCCAAGAAAACCGAAAAACTGCGCACAATCCAGCCGATCACAACCAGATTTAGCAAAGTCGAGATCAGCGTCAGCGTGAGAAATACAATCGCCAAGCCAGTCAGTACTTTTGCACCGCGTGTCCCCCGAAAATAGAGATAGCCATAATAAATGCCGACACTGAGCAGGATGATTTCGATGACGCTACGCCAGCTTTTGAACCACAACTGAATCATCTCCTGCATCATGACGGGACCGCCTCTGTTATTCGGAGTGCAGCGACATTTTCTTTCACGTCATGAACTCGCAAAACATCCGCGCCGCGAGCACGCAAGATCGAAGTCATCGCAATCGTCGGAGCCAGACGCGCGCTCATCTCGCCCGAGCCAATTAGCTTCCCGAGAAACGCTTTTCGAGAAACGCCAACGACCATCGGACGATCCTGGATGCGTACTCGCTCGAGATTGCTTAACAGCGACAAATTGTGCTTGAGCGCTTTTCCGAAACCAATTCCCGGATCAAACGCGAGCCTCATGGGATCAACGCCGCACTCTAGGGCGCGGGAATATTGTTGTCTAAAAAAATCAGCCACTTCCCTAACGACATCGTGGTACTGCGGATTTCTCTGCATCGTGCGCGGCTCTCCTTGCATATGCATTAACACCGCCGCTACCTTTCGCGTTGCGGCCAGCGGCAGCAGCTGCTCGTCAGCGCGGCCGGCGGTCACGTCATTAATGATCGAGGCTCCGGCATCCAAAGCCCCCTTCGCAACTTCAGACTTTGACGTGTCAATTGAGATAATGACGTCGATCTTATTTCGTAATTTCTCGATCACCGGAATCACTCGTCTTAATTCTTCTTGAGCTGAAACTGGCTCGGCGCCTGGCCGCGTTGATTCGCCGCCAATGTCGACGATGTCCGCGCCTTCAGCTGCCATTTGAATCCCGCGCTCTACCGCCGCGTCACAGTTAAAAAATTCGCCACCATCTGAGAACGAGTCCGGCGTAACATTCAACACGCCCATGATCATCCCCCGTTTGGAAAGATCGACGATTTTATCACCGATTCTCCAAAGCCGTTTAGTCATCAAGAATCAGACTAACACGACCGTTCGCTTATTCGAAGAACGAGCGAACAATTACTTCTTTGAATATTTTCCCATCAATTGGCCCTGCGCGAGCACGTGGCCCTTCATCGCTGCCTCGACCTCTTTTCGCTTCGCGCCGCGCTTGAGATTGAGAGTCGTATCGATTGCGAAAACCTTAAAATAATAAAGGTGCGTTCCGGACGGCGGTTGCGGTGCGTCGTAGCGCTGGCCTGG
>CBFHBI010000764.1:0-2087 GCA_965653755.1 uncultured Blastocatellia bacterium | reverse complement strand
CTATTCGTTGAGACTAAAGCCCACCGGCAATTGAGAGCCTTGATTGGCGAGAATGTTCGCCTCGGCGCGAAGATAGTCCTCGCCCGACGTAAGTCCTTTGAGGGAGAGCAGCAGATTGTTTTGGTTGGTGGCGAACGCGAGGCCGTCTTCCTTGGCGACCACGTTCCGTTCGATGAAATCTCTGATGACGGTATCAAAGTCCTGCATGCCGTCGAGCGTGCCGTCGCGCATGGCATCGAGCAGAGACTTGCCTTCGGCTTCACCGTTTTCGATGTACTCGCGGGTGCGCGGCGTCGATTGCAAAATTTCTACCGCCGCAATTCGTCCTTTCATATCGGCGCGCGGAATCAAACGTTGCGAGATGATGTAGCGAAAGGTTTGCGCCAAACGCGTGCGGATCACCGGCTCTTCGTTCTTCGGATAAAGGCCGATAATTCGATCGACGGTCTTGGAAGCGTCGATGGTGTGCAAAGTCGAGAGCACCAGGTGTCCGGTCTCGGCAGCTTCCAAAGCAATTTCAGTCGTTTCAAAATCGCGCATTTCACCAATCAGAATCACCTTTGGCGCCTGGCGCAAAGCGGCGCGCAGCGCGGAAGGAAAATCCTTGGTGTCGTGTCCGACTTCGCGCTGGTTGATCGTCGAATTCTTGTGGATGTGCAGATATTCGATCGGGTCTTCGATCGCGACGACGTGGTAATGCTTCGTTTCGTTGATGATGTCGATAATCGCCGCGAGTGTCGAACTCTTTCCCGAACCGGTCGGCCCCGTAATCAATACCAGTCCGTTGCGGAGTTCCGCGATGTCGGCAAGTTGCGGCGGCAGATTCAAAGACGCCAGGGACGGGCTATCGGTGGGAATGACGCGCATGACGATCGAGTAAACCCCGCGCTGCTGAAAAATGTTGCAGCGGAATCGCGCGCGCGAGGGCAAAGAATAACTAAGATCGGCGGTGCCGGTGCTGACGAGTTTCTCCGCTGCTTCAGGATTCTCCTGCAGCAGCGTCATCGCGATTATCTCGGTTTGGTAAGGCGTGAGTTTTTGCAGGCCTAACGGCTGGACGGGCGTGAGCTTGCCGTTGATTTCAACTTGCGGGAGCTGGCCAACTGAAAAATTCAGATCGCTGATCTTGTCAGAGACCAGCAACATGCGTTCGATGATAGGCGGAAGATCGAAAAAGCTCATTGAGTCGGATGCGGGGTCAGGAACCAGGTTAAACTGCGAAGCGCCGGGCGAGTACGGAGCCATCGCCATTGTGACGGATTGCCGAGTAAAAACGCAAGCAAAAAATGTTTAGCTGTGTTTGTCTGGACGGGAAAGCAGATTGCGGAGATTTTCAGCGATTTTAGCGGGTTCTCTGAGAATGGCCGAGATCATCGCCGCGGAATCTGCTCCCGATGACAAAACGTCGGCCAGATTTGACGAGGCGATTCCACCGATGGCGACCAAAGGCAGGCTTCCAATCATGGATTTAACTTGGGACAGGCGTTCCAATCCAGCCACGGGAGCGGGATTACGTTTGCTGCGGGTCTCGATGATGGGAACAAAAGCCAGATAATCGATCGGCAAGTCCAAAGCGGCTCTGACTTGATCTGGATTATGCGTCGAGTATCCAATGATCGCGTCGGGTCCGAGCAGCCGTCGCGCAGCGCGAACCGGCATATCTGTTTGCCCCAGGTGAACTCCGTCGGCTCCCAAGGCCAGCGTGACATCGACGCGGTCGTTGATGATCAAGGTCGCGTCGGCAGCACGCGCGTGAAGCAAGGCGTTCGCCGCATCTTCGTAGAAGTCGCGAGCGGAATTATTCTTCTCGCGCAACTGAATGAACGTGGCGCCGCCGGCGATTAGACGCTTTACCTGGTCCGCATGATTGAGTGATGAGATGTCTACATCGGTGATCGGATATATGCTGGGAAGCTGAAGACGCACGGTGCAGTATGATAAATGATATGGAGCACACCAAAGACGAAGTCAAGCCCGTCGAGCAGCCTGCGAATGATAGGCGGTCGCCTCAGACTGACAACGCGAGTCCCTATTACGATGACGACTCGACGAATTACGAAGTCTATCACTCGGAGAGTGTTGATGAA
>CBFHBI010000763.1:0-2093 GCA_965653755.1 uncultured Blastocatellia bacterium | reverse complement strand
AGACGACGTGTTGGCTTTGAGTATCCAGAACAGCAAGTGAGTTAGCAACGCCGTCGAATCCGTCATCGGTTGACGCGCAACGCCGTCTGGCTAGCCCTTCGGTGCGCGCCCACAAAAACTCGAAGCGGATTGTCGCGTGACGAGGTAGTGTCCTAATTTGAAAAATTTATTAATTGTTTAGAGGCGGGCGTTGCCCGCCTCTCGTTTGGTCGTAGATCCCCGCCGGGCTAAAACGAGTCCCGGCGGGCGACGCCCGCCTCTAAACGCAAATTGGGGACTACCCGCAGGATCGGAATTCAGCAGGCCTTTGGGTTATAATCCCCGCGCCAAAAGTGACAGATTTGCCCACTGTGGGAATCCACGTTGTCCGTAAATCGCATCTTAAAGCATCGTTAAGCCTGAGATTTTAGGGGGAACTATGGCTGCGAAACCACCGATGAATCGTTTGAAATCATATACGCCGGGCGCGATCGTCGCGGCGCCGCCGGGAGAGCGCAAACATATTCTGCGCCGCTTCTGGCTGCCGGCCGTTTTGCTTCTGGCGCTGGCTGCCGGTGGACTGACCGGAATCATCGCGGCTTATCAACTCAATTACTCGCAGGCGGCCAGCGAAGTCGCCGCGCTTGCGACTTATCGGCCCAGTATCGTGACGCGCATCTACGCGGATGATGGTAAGACTGTGATTGGCGAGTTCGCTTTAGAGAAACGCATCCCGCTGAGGTACGACGAAATACCGCCGGTGATGAAGAATGCGATTCTCGCGGTCGAAGACGCGCGCTTTTACGATCACGTCGGCATCGATCCGATTCGCATCGTCGGCGCCGTCTGGAAAAATATCACCAGCAACAAAGTCGAGGGCGGCTCGACGCTCACTCAACAGTTGGCGAAGAATCTTTTTCTCACGCGCGAGCAAACTTACACCCGCAAAATGAACGAGTGGGTGCTGGCGCTGCAGATCGAACGCTATTACACCAAGAACCAAATCATGGAGTTGTACGCGAACCACATCTTCGTGGGCGCGAACTCGTATGGCGTCGAAGCCGGGGCAGAAACTTATTTCGGCAAACAGGCGAAGGACTTATCGATCGAAGAGGCAGCCTTGCTGGCCGCAATTCCGAAAGCTCCAGGCGAGTATTCACCGACGGCAAATATGCAGAAGGCGAAGGAACGTCGCGATCTCGTGCTGCAGCTGATGGCGAATTACGGCTTCGCTTCTCAATCAGACGTTGATGCCGCCAAAGCCAAACCGATTCAACTGGCCGACTCGGCTTATTACCAGGCGCCACAAGCAACCGAACCGGCATTCGATTATCCGGTCGAATATATTCGCCAGGATTTGGAAGACAAGTACACCACGCGCGTCGCCCAGACGGGGCTTTCGGTTTACTCAACCATCAACATCGCAGCGCAGCGCAAAGCTTACGAAGTCGTGCGCGCGGGTCTGCGCTGGTACGACAAGGGCCATGCCGGCTGGCACTCGAACTATCAAGTCATTGCCACGTCGCAGAACAGCGGCGTGCCTACGCAGCAGGAGTTGAGCAGCTACAAGTATCCCGATTGGTATCGCGGCGAGTACGAGAACGGCCGCTACCTGATGGGCCTGGTGATGAAAGTCGATCAGGGCCGCGACGAAGCGATAGTTCGCTTCGGGAACTACACGGCTACCGTGAATGGCGCCGACATGGGTTGGGGCAAGCGCGCGCCGCGCAATGAATTCAAGCCGGGCTATCTCGCTGAGTTCATAATCAAAGAGGTTGACAAGAAAAACAAGAAACTGAAAGTCGAGTTGAATCAGATTCCCGCCGTGCAGGGATCGATGATGACGATCAATTCTCACACCGGCGAGATCGTCACCATGGTTGGCGGCTACGATTTTCTTACCAACAAATTCAACAACGCCGTGCAGGCTTATCGCCAGACTGGTTCGGCATTCAAGCCGTTCATTTACAGCGCGGCGTTTGAATGGGGCATGACGCCGGACACGACCGTCAGCGGCGTCCCCATCAACATCATCGGCTGGCAGCCGCACAACTATGACGGCTCGCTCGGCTGCGCAGACATGCCTTTGAAGACTGCGCTGGCCCTCTCGATGA
>CBFHBI010000762.1:0-2094 GCA_965653755.1 uncultured Blastocatellia bacterium | reverse complement strand
CGACTCGCGACCGTGATTTCGACTGAACCAGTCCGGCACCTGAACGGTTGATCTGAGAAGAACATGACGCCAAACGTCCTGCACATGATCGACAGCTTTGAGCAAGGCGGCACTGAGCGCCAGGCGATTCAGCTTGTGCGCCAACTGCATGAGAGTGGCGGCTGCCGCGTGCGGCTCGGATGTTTGCAGGCCAAAGGGTCGCTGCGCGCCGAGGCCGAGAGAATTGGATTGGGAGAAATTCCCGAGTACCCGCTGACCAGTTTCTATGACCTGAACTACCTCAACCAAATTCGACGGCTGGTCCGGTTTCTAAAAACCAACCGCATTGATGTCATTCATACTCACGATTTTTACACGAACATCTTCGGCACCACGGCCGCGGTTTTTGCTGGGGTCAAAGCACGCGTGACGTACAAAGGCGAAACTGACGGCTTTCGCACGACCATGCAAAAGCGCGTCGAGCGCCTGGCGTTTCGTCTGGCGCATCGGGTGGTGGCGAATTGTTTGGCCGTGCAGAATCAATTGATTCGGGAAGGCGTGAACCCCAAACGAATCGTGCAGCATTACAACGGGCTCGATTTGAATCGAATGAAAATCCCGCTCAAGATTTCTCGCGACGATGCATTGGCCAAATTCGGGTTGCCGTCTGGTCAACGCTTCGTCACGATCGTCGCCAATCTGCGCAATCAAGTGAAGGACCATCCGATGTTCCTCCGAGCGGCAGCTCGGGTCCACGCCGCGATTCCGGACGCCGCTTTCGTCATTGCCGGCGAAGGCGAACTAGTGCCAAGCCTGCGGCAGCTCGCCGCAGAGTTGAGAATCACCGAAGTCGTTCATTTCATCGGCCGTTGCGACGACGTCGCGACGCTGCTGCATGCCTCGGATGTCGGCGTGCTCAGTTCAAAAGCGGAAGGCTTTGCCAACGCGATTCTGGAATACATGGCCGCAGGTCTGCCGGTAGTCGCGACCGACGTTGGCGGCGCGCGCGAAGCGATCGTCGAAGGCGAAACTGGTTTCATCGTCAGCAGCGGCGACGAGGAACAGATGGCTGCGCGAATCGTGGAATTACTCAGCGATGAAGATCGCGCGCGAGCGATGGGCGCGCGTGGCAAAGCGATCGTTTTCGAAAAGTTCGGCAAGGAACATCATCTGCGAAACACGCTCGAATTGTACGAAGAGTTGTTGGCTCAACGCAGAGTCCAACGTACGGAAATGGCGACAAATCAAGGCTCGGCAGACGTTTCTCTAGCCCAGGCGTTTACGCCTGGGATCGAAGAAACCGACGCGAGCAAAAGCCTCCTTAAGGAGGCTTAAAAGAATTCGCTCTCAACTTTCCCAGCCGTGAACGGCTGGGCTAGAGAAAAATGTCTCGATGAACCCGGATTGAATGTTCGATTCACGCTGATGCCAACGAAGCGGCAATCTCACAACAAAATGAAAGCGACGCGCCGCCGTCGCTTTCTTGTTATTGCGGCGATGCTGATTTTGACTGCGCCCTTGTTCGCGTGGGGTGCAGCGCGTTTGCTGATTGTCGAAGCTGAAGTTCAGTCACCGGATGCCATCATTGTTTTGAGCGGCTCATCGACCTATCTGGAGCGCGCCGACCGCGCCGCTGAGCTTTATCGCGAGTCCCGCGCGCCTTTGATCGTGTTGACAAACGACGGCGTCGCCAGCGGCTGGGACAATCGCGAAGATCGAAATCCTCTTTATTACGAACTAAGCGCGCGGCGAATGCAGCAGCGGGGTGTACCGGCCGACCGCATTGCAGTAGCTCCCGGCCAGGCCGCAGGGACCTACGACGAAAGTCTGTTAGTTCGCGATTTCGCGGTGGCACACAAACTGAAACGCTTGCTGATCGTTACTTCTGCGTATCATTCGCGTCGCGCGTTGTGGTCCATGCGTCGCGCTTGCGAAGGCAGCGGCATCGAAGTGGGCATCGATAGCGCGCCCACAGGATGGCAGACGCCGTCGCCCTGGCTGTGGTGGTCAAAGCGTTGGGGTTGGAAACTCGTCGCCGGCGAGTACGTGAAGATGACTTATTACTGGGCGAAGTATTGAACCTTATCTGGAGCGCGGGCATCTTGCCCGCATGAG
>CBFHBI010000761.1:0-2095 GCA_965653755.1 uncultured Blastocatellia bacterium | reverse complement strand
TATCTGGTTACACGTGGCGTCGATATGCAACGCGTGGTTGTGAAAACGGGACCGGCGGGCGAAGGATGGGTAACCGAACTTTGGGTCGTACCGGCAGGTGATCCACCAAAGCAGCCCCAGACCAAACACCCGGCAAAATCCAACTAGACTAGTGAGTCTCAAATTCAAGGAGGCGCGATCATAAAGGTCGCGCCTTTTTGTTTGTAGGCACGCCCGCTGGCGTGCAGCATGGGCGGCATGAGTACGCGTGCTTCGCTCAAGGCGCGGGTGGTGCTTCAGTCGGTTTCGTATCGCTCACGTGAATCATCGTGTCACTCCTAACAAACACGATGAAACGCTTGCCTTCCGGCAGGATTGCGTCTTCGCCACGCTTGAAGCCCGCCATCAGTGCGATGGGCGCCGCGAAAACCATCAAGGGCGCAGTCATCGCGATTGTGGCGGCCACTTGTCCGCCATGACTGGTTCCGGTGGTGTGATTCTCGGGTGAATTGTCCTGTGCCTGCAAAGGCACACGCGTTAAGTCGGTCGCGACCACGTCCTGCATGATCCATGTAAGCTTGCCCGCTTTACCCCAATGACCACCGCGCTTTGCTTTGACTATGCGGCCAGTGACGAGCGCAGATTTTTCTATTACGGTCACCCCATTGACTTTGATCGGCACCACGACACGAACGCTGATCAGCTCTTCAGGCCTCAGGAATTGTGAGTTGATCGTGTAATCAGTTTCGATTTCGAGCGGCGTTCCCGCCGGAATCTTAAACTCACGCGCTTGCGGCGCCTCGGCGCTGTCTGATGGCGACACTTGGATCGAATCTGCTGCGGTGGCTGGCGCCGACGGAGATTGCGCCTGCGCCGTCGCGAACAGCAACAGATAAATCAAACTCAGAGAAATGACTGGTTTCACGGGGTTACTCTCCTTCCGAGAAAAGTACTGCTGATCTCGTTCGAGCAACCGGGATGCCGAGTGGGAGATGTTGAGCGCGCGATTAAGCCGTCAGACTAAAGCGACCTCTTCAGAATGTTCCTCGACCAGGTAGGGACTGGTGGCCGGCGTCGATAATTCATCCTCGGCGAGAATCGCGTTGACGATTGGCAAACTCAGAGAATGTTTCTTGGAAATGTTCGGCACGTCGTGGCCCGCGGCGTAGACCGCATGCCGCTCGTTTTCTTTGTACCAATCGGCGAGGTTGGCAGTCTTGTGCATGTTCTCAATGATCTGCCGCCAGCCGACGCCGGTGTTGTAGGCGCAGAATGAAATCTCGCCTTCCTGCGTGCCGTAGGGAATGACGCACATCTCAGTGCGACGGAAATCGTAATTGAACAGGTCCTGAAACCACATGCCTTCGACGCACAGCACGCGCCAATTATCGCTCGTGCTATCCTGGCCCGCGCTCGTCATGCGGTCGTTGCGATCGGAATTTGAATTCGTCGATGAAGGCTTGAAAAGATTGACGATCTGTGAAATTGGAAAGCCTTCCGGCGCCTTGCTCGCGTCGTAGTTGCGCATGATGGCCATCGCGAGCTGCGCGTACGAAAGCTTCTTGCCGCGCGCCGTGTCGGTGATGACCGCGACGTCCTTCATGAATTGCTCGTAATTGAAAAACTCGAACAGCGAACGGAAATCGCCGGTGGTCTTGTTCACGACGGCGAGCGTGAAAATGCCGCAGTTCGGATGGCAATTGCATGAGGACCAGCCCCACGGCGCGTCCGCGCCTTGCAGCATGTCCATCACGCTCGTGAAAGCCGAGTAGGATGACAGCGGAAACCAATCGCGCAGCGGCTGCATACGTCCGCCAAGCTGATCCTTCAAATCATGCGTCATCCCGGCGAGCGTGTAGCGCCACTTCGTGCGCAGCTCGTCGGAAATATCTTCGTCGCGCCCGGTAAACGAAACCGGTTGGAATGCGATCGTCTGAACCTTGTCGATGTTCTTTGCGGCGAATTCGACAATCTGTCCAATCGCGTCGTTGTTAATGCTGTTGACGATGGTGACGACGAGCGTGACTTTGATGCCGACCTTCGCCAGATTTTCAATCGCGCGCACTTTCACGTCGAACAGATTTCCGACGCCGCGATGTTTGTTCTTCTCTTCGCC
>CBFHBI010000760.1:0-2095 GCA_965653755.1 uncultured Blastocatellia bacterium | reverse complement strand
TGGGTGTCAATTTACGTTGGGTGATTTGTCTGACGAATTGCCCTTGGCAACGATGGTCACGTGAACGTTGATGGTATTAAGCGGCTCAACGCGGGGATCAGACATTGGCACAGCCGTCCCGCGCGCATCAAAACTCTCGCGCCTTCCTTCGACTGAGATCGGCAGCGTCAATCGTTCGATCGCGTTGACCCGATCCGCCGGACCCTGCACCTTGACTTTGTTCGGCGTGACGACGATTTCCTTCACTTCAAACGAAGGCGCGGGTTTACCTTCAATCTGCGGTTCGACGGCAACCTCGCGTTCCGCTTGTCGCGCCGACACAAAAAACCAAAGCGCCAGCGTAATCGTCAAGGCCAGAAGTTTGAGTCCCCAGTCTTCTACAAACACCTGTCGCCACCACGATTCCATGTGTTCGAAAATCGTTGCCGGCCGGTTTGGTGAATTAGGCATCGCTTCAGTCCTAGCTTACCCCTTCGGCTTCGGTCGATTCAGTCCCATGCGGATCGATCATCGCCGGCCGCGGCGCCTCGTGCCGCTCGAGTTCTTTGTAGATCGCGGCGCGCAAGCGCGTCGGGTCGAGCGCACGCTTGAGCCGGCCGCGACGCACAAATGAGATGAGACCGGTCTCCTCCGAAACGACGATCGCCACCGCGTCAGAGTCTTCCGTGATTCCCAGCGCCGCCCGATGACGAGTGCCGAGTTCCTTCGCGGACAGCGGATTCAGCGAGAGCGGCAGAAAGCACGACGCCGCTGCGATCCGATCGCCGCGCACAATCACCGCGCCGTCATGCAAAGGCGAATCGGGATTGAAACTCGTCCCCAACAGATAGTTACTGTTGCTCGAATCCAGGCGCACGCCCGCATCGACGATTCTCTTCATACCAACGTTGCGCTCAATCACGATCAGCGCGCCGGTCTTGGTTGAGGCCATCGTCGTCGCCGCCAACACGATCTCGTCATAAATCCCCAGTCCGAACTGTCCGCGCTGCCGGCGAGTGAACGGCGTGCGAAATTGATTTCCGAATTTGATCAAGCCCTGGCGAATCTCTGTTTGAAATAACACGATGATCGCGACGCCGATATAAAGCAGTGCGCCGCGCAAGACAAACTCGAGCGTGGTCAAATCTTCATAAACCGCCAGCCAATAGAGAAACGCGAAGACTCCGATGCCGGCGGCCATGGGCGCCGCGCGCGTCCCGCGCAAAAGTTTGAGCACGCCGTAAACGACCAGAAACACCAGCACGATGTCGGCGATCGAACGCGGCTCCGCCAACCTGACGAGATACGCTTTGAATGGAATCAACAGCAGCATTTATCTAGTCCAGTAGCGTCTGATGTCGCCTGCACATCAGCAAATCGATCAAAACCAATTGCCGGAAAGGATTCCCCGCAGATGGTCGCGCCGGGCGCTTTGGTAAACGGACGCTCCGCCAGGATTATCGCGAAAAAATGGGTGTGAGGCAATGATTCGCCAATTACTTTTTCCGCAGCCGGCCGCGGCGTAGAAAGCCGACGAGTTCGCCTGATTGATTGACGACGCCGACGGCGCCGACACCGTTAGCTTCGAGCAATTCGCTGACGCTTTCAATGGTCGCATTCTCTGGCACGAACAGTTGC
Source organism: uncultured Blastocatellia bacterium (assembly GCA_965653755.1). GTDB lineage: Bacteria > Acidobacteriota > Blastocatellia > Pyrinomonadales > Pyrinomonadaceae > UBA11740. Next base: position 478 of record CBFHBI010000760.1, on the reverse strand, counting down.
GAATTGACCGTGCGCATCACTTCACGCGCGCGCAGACCGCGCCATTTGTCGCGCGGAATCTTTTTCAAATCCTCTAATGAGAGAATCCCCAGCAAGCGACCTTTGAGCGCGACGGGAAATGTAACGTGACGATGAAGCGGCAGGATCTCATCGACGAAGCGCGTAATTGGCAAGTCGGGTTCAACTGGAACTGCCGGCGACATCGCCTGGGCCACCGTGGCTGATGCTCGCGTACTGCGAACGACATTCGTGGCGGCGCCCAACAGAAAGACGCCGACCAAAGCGGACCAAAGGCCCATGAAATAAGCGCGGAAGGTCGGCGCCAGCGCCATGTAAATTCCGAAGGCGATCAGCACCAGCGACATCAACTGGCCGCAGAATCCGGCGATCCGCGTCGCGTCCCGAATGTTCCCGCTGCGCTTCCAAGTGATTGCGCGCAGCACCCGCCCGCCAGCGCGTGGCTAGCCGGGACATGAAT
>CBFHBI010000759.1:0-2096 GCA_965653755.1 uncultured Blastocatellia bacterium | reverse complement strand
CGGCGACTCTGTCGAAGTCTTGGCGAAGCCGTATTGGATCGAGATCGAACCGACCGGAGAGAAACATACGCTTACCCAAGTGCAGATCGATCTTCCGGTCGCCCCCTCGAAACTGATCGCGGTCGGATTGAATTACGCCGATCACATTGCCGAAATGAAACGCACGCCGCTCGGAACGCCGTTGATCTGGTTCAAAGCACCCAGTTCGCTTTTGGCGCACGACTGCGAGATCAAGATCGCATTTCCCGAACATCAGACCGATTATGAAACCGAGCTGGCAGTCGTGATCGGCCGACCCGTCAAAAATGTTTCGAGCGAACAGGCTCTCGATTATGTTTTTGGTTACACCGTCGGGCTCGATATCAGTGACCGCGATTTGCAGAAGTCGGAGAAACAATTCGGGCGCTGCAAGTCGTTCGACAGCTACACTCCGATTGGTCCATTTGTTTACGCCGATGTCGATGTTGACGATCTGCCCTTGGAATTGCGACAAAACGGCAAAGTGCGCCAGAAAGCACGTACGAGTCAGATGATTTACTCGGTCGGGGACATTGTTTCGTTCGCCAGCCAGGCACTTACTTTATTGCCGGGCGACGCGATTTTGACCGGCACGCCTTCGGGGGTGGGACCGATTCGAGCGGGCGATCAGCTGGAAGCCCAAATCGGCGATTGGACGCCACTCCGAAATCGAGTGAGCAATGCACGGTAACGTCGTCGCGAATCCAACATTCGCACCTCAAACGTTGTCTTACATCCTGAAGCACCGTGTGATGCGAATTACAAAGTGAGGTTCGCCCATATCGGTGCGTCCCTAAAGAAAAGTGAAAACTTTTGCTCGACTCGTGTCCAACCGATTTGGAATAAAGGAGATGTGCCGAGCAGTAAAATCAACTCCGCCGAAATTATGAAAACATTGCTTACTCTCTGTCTGAGCTTCATCGCGTTGAGTGTGTTCGCCCAAACGCCGCCGCAACGGCCTGGTCAACCGCCGCCTCCGCCGCCGGGCGCACCACCAGCCGCAGGCGCGCCGACGAACCCGGCGCCAGGACAACCTGCCGCCGCGCAACCTGGGGCACCCGGGCAACAACCGGGCGCGCCCGCGCCAGGTGCTCCTGGTCAGCCGGCTGCCGGCATGCCACCCGGACAACCTGGAACAGCGCCGGCCGGCGCTCCAGCTGCGGGAGCCCCGGGGCCGAGTGTTGCCGCAACTTTGAGTCCAGCCGCCTCTGCTTCGGCTACTCCATCGGCGCACCTCTACGAAACAAAGGTCACCGGTAACTATTTCATCGACAAATTTAATCAAGGCGGGCCCGTGATGTGGCCGATTCTGCTCGTCTCGATCGTCGCCCTGACCGTCGTGATCGAGCGAGTTTTTTGGTGGGGTGGCCGGTGGTTCCGGCGCGATCCGAAGCGGATCGAAAAGGTTTTCACGGCAATCGACAATAACGACGTCGCGGAAGCGTCGCGACTTTCGCGTGATTCACGCGATCCGGTTTTGCGCATGATGTGGAACGGCTTGAACCATCAGCACGCGTCGCTGCAGGGCGCGTTGCAAGTGGCTGCCGGTATTGAAATCAAACGGGCCGGCCGATTCCTGGTCGTGATGGTCACGTTGGTCACTCTAGCTCCGTTGCTCGGTTTGTTGTGCACGGTCACGGGACTGATCAAAGCGTTCGGCGCGCTGGGCAACGAAGAAATCGCAGTTGTTGCGTTGACCGGCGGTATCGCCGAGGCGCTAATCGCTACCGCGTGCGGTCTTGGCATAGCGATCTTCTCGCTCATTCCGTTTAACTTTTTCACCTCGCGTGTGTCTAACTTAGAGTTCGAACTGCAAACCGCAGCGACGAACCTCGAAGTTATGCTCGAAGCTCAGAAACCAGGGACTCGTGAACAAGTTACGATTGCCCACGCGCCGAGCCCCGCGAGTTCGGCTAAAGGCTCCTCGATCTAGTTAACCATGCGCGTCAGCTCACCAATCCCGCATCACAAAGCAAGGATCGAGATCATTCCATTGATCGACATCATGTTCTTTCTGCTTGCGAGTTTCATGATGGTCAGCCTGAGCCAGGTCCACATGAAGGGCATTAAGGTGAACC
>CBFHBI010000758.1:0-2100 GCA_965653755.1 uncultured Blastocatellia bacterium | reverse complement strand
CGCGCAACGATGGGTCGTTGATTGCACCGAATGTTGAAGGCTCATTGATCGATGTCGATCCTGCGCGCGGCAAAGGTCTCGGCCGGATCTCGAATTTGCACGAACGTGGTGATGACCATCTCGCGAAATTTTTGATTGTGCAGCAGCTCTTCGGCGAAGACGAAGTAAACGCATCGCTCGAAGCTGTAAAGGCAGCGAATAAAGATTTGACCCAGCACGCGCTCGCGACCTCCATGCTGGAGCAGCTTTGCAAAGATAAACCGGCGCAACTCGAAGCTGTACTCTCGGCGCTGATCGATCGAACCAAGTTTGCTTATGTCCCACTGGAATATTACGATACCGACCGACAGATCGCGCCGATGTTGCCCTAATATCTGACCCTCGGCCGTTTGTTCGTGCCGTTCGATCTGGTCAGCCGCACAATGATGGTGGCGTGCTGCAATCCCTTCGATTCCGCCGGGCGCGATGCAGTCCAGCAATCAGTTGATTACACAGTTTCGTGGTACCTGGCGCGCCCAGCAGCGATTGCCAAGACCTTGCAGGATATCTACCGGCTCGAGCCGCGAGCATAATCGGTCATGAGAAGTAAATCTTTCGGCGAGCGGATTGCGGACGTGTTGATAGAAGAAGGACTTCTTCTTCCGAACCAACTCGAGGCAGTTCGTGACCGAGCAGGACATGGTCTTCAGCATGGGCCGCTGCTTGAACACGCCGCCGGTTAATTTATCGCGGCTGCGCGTTCCGGAACACGTGACGTCACTGGTGCCGCGTGAAATGGCGAAGGCGAACCGGCTGATACCGATCGCGCGCTTGGATGGAAAGCTTTTCGTTGCGATGGCCGATCCGACCAACGTACTTGCCGTCGACGACCTGAAGCGGCGCGTTCAACTCGAGATCGTTCCTATGATCGCGACCGAGCGTTCGGTCCAGGAAGCGCTCAGCGGCGTGCACGGGGCGGGCAACATCAGTCAGGCGATGAAGAAAGTCGCCGAAGAGGCCGCGCAAACCGCCGAAGCCGTCGAAGTCCAGACGAACAAGCGCGAAGAGATCGATCTCGATCGTTTGGCGCACGACAGCGAAGACGCTCCGGTCATCAAGATCGTGAACTTGATCTTAGCGCAAGCGGTCAAGGAAAAAGCGTCGGACATTCACATCGAGCCGTTTCAAAACACGCTTAAGCTCCGCTACCGAATCGATGGCGAACTAATCCCCGCGGAGTCGCCGCCGAAAGCGTTGCAGCTCGCGATCACGTCGCGCATCAAGATTTTGGCAGGATTGAATATCGCCGAGCGCCGGATTCCTCAAGACGGCCGCTTCCGGATCCGGGTTCTTGGAAAAGAAATCGATTTGCGTATCTCGATTCTGCCGACGGCACACGGCGAAAAAATCGTCATCCGTATTCTCGACAAAACATCCCTCAGCGGAACCGTCGAGCAGATGGGCCTGGATGCGGACACACTTTCCAAATTCAGGAAAGCTATCGACGCACCACACGGAATGATTCTGGTCACTGGACCAACCGGTTCCGGTAAGACGACGACGCTCTACTCGGTGCTGCACGAGTTGAACAGCCCGGAGTACAACATAGTAACAGTCGAGGACCCGATTGAGTACGAGCTCGCGGGAATCAATCAAGTGGCGGTGCGCGCTGATATCGGTCTCGATTTCGCCTCGGCGTTACGATCGATCCTTCGTCAGGACCCGGATATCGTTATGGTCGGTGAAATTCGTGACAATGAAACTGCTGACATCGCGGTCAAAGCGGCGCTGACCGGTCACCAGGTATTGAGCACGTTGCACACAAACGATGCCGCCGGCGCGATCACACGTCTCGATGACATGGGCATTGAGCCATTTTTAATTTCGAGTTCGATCCTGATGGCGTGCGCGCAGCGACTCGTCCGCCGCGTCTGCACGAACTGTAAGCAAGAATTTGTTCCCGAGCCGGAGTTGCTCGACAAGCTTGGGCTCGGTGAAAAGAAGGATACGGTCTTTTATCACGGAACGGGATGCGATCGTTGCAAGGGCCGCGGCTATGCCGGTCGCGCTGCCTTAATTGAGGCACTCCCAGTAAGCGAAGCCATTCGGCGATTGATTATT
>CBFHBI010000757.1:0-2114 GCA_965653755.1 uncultured Blastocatellia bacterium | reverse complement strand
TTCCTCACCGGCGCGGCGTTTTTTAACGTGCACAGCATTCTCGACGGCTGCGATGGCGAAATCGCGCGCGCGAAGTATTTGGATTCTGAGAGAGGTCCCGGTATCGATGCGATTGGAGATCTGATCGCGCTTCTGCTGTTTTCGCTCGGGCTCGGATTTGGTTTATTCCGTAGCGCTCAATCGCACGCGGTTACCCATTGGGTTTTTCTAAGCGAAGGCGTCCTGGCTTTTGTGTTAATTGCTCTGCGTCTCGGGCCGGATCATGTTCTCGATCTTCTTCGCCGTGGACCGGCGGCAGTCCTGTTTACAAAGGACGACGAACGGTTGCAGAGATCAGGCAAGCGAGTCTTCGGTGATCGCTTGACCTCGTTGGGGTTCGAATTAACAAAGCGCGACGTAGCCTTTTTCATTTTCCTGGTTGCGATTGCGCTGGGTTTGGCGCCGTGGGTCTTGCATCTCCTGTTTATTTACGCACTCGGAACTTTCATTCTTTCATGGCGCGGCCGGGCCGCGGGTAAGAAGGTCGCTTAGCCGCCCGCCAATTTTTCGGCGGCCGCTAACATTTCCGGCGTGTCGATGTCCTGCCACCACGCGTCGCCGATATCGATTGCGCGAACTTTGCCGTCAGTCGCCATCGCGCGCACGCCGTCGGCTAAACTGCAATCGCCGGCAGATTTGGCTCGCTCGAGGTAATCGAAAAAGTTGAGCGGGCACACGAATGCACCTGGATCGATCGCGTCGTAATCACGCAAGTGTTTTCCGATTTTTACAATGCGGTTCCCGCGCGTTTGCACCTTCATCGCATCTTCCAAATCGAAAATGGCATTGACTTTCCGATCGATCGCCACATTAAGCTCATCTGCTTTAGCTTCGCGCAGAAGAAGATCAACAATCGACGGTTGGAACAGATGATCGCCCATCGTCAGAAAAAATGGCGAAGGCACGTGAGATCTCGCGGCTAAGACTGAGATTCCATTTTGTTTTTGCCATTCGGGATTATGAATCGGGTGAAACTTCATCTCGGCCGGAATCAACGGCCGGAGTCCCTTCAAGAGTGCGTTGCTGTTGCGTCCTGTGACGACGTGCACCGTTTTAATCCCGGCTCTTTGCAGGGCCTCAATGAGGTAGGAAAACACGGCGCGCCCGCCGATCCGAATTAACGGTTTCGGTAAAACGTGACCGCCCGCCGCAAGGCGCGAGCCGGCCCCGGCCATAAGAATGACTGCGTCGGAGATCGGCTTTTTCATATTTACGGTATAGTTCCGGTAGTGATGGGCCGACTCATACGAAAATTGGAGGAAATGGTGAGTGGGACAGCCGAGATTGTCTACTCGCTACTTTTTGGGCGGCAGCAAGCACGATTCATCCAGCGACAGTTGTCCAATTCCTCCTCAACGCGCAACGGTCGCGTCATTGTTTCTCTTTCAACACTGCCAGACCGGATTGACAACCTCGAACCGACCCTCCGTTCTCTGCTGGAACAGACGCGGCCGCCTGACGAAATCGTCGTCGCGGTTCCTCTGTTTTCGCTTCGGCAGCAAAAGCAGTACGTCGTCCCTGGCTATCTCGAGAAAATTCCACGTGTGCGCATTTTGCGCTGCCAGCAGGACTGGGGACCGGCAACCAAATTCATTCCAGTTATTCAGGAAGAGTTGGCCGCCGGTCGGGGAAACACCTTGATTATGGCTGTTGATGATGACCGCACCTATCCGCGCAATGCACTGGAAATATATCTGCACTACCACGCGCAACTGCCGGACGCCGCCCTTTGCTTCCGCGGCGCGTTAATGCCGCATAGCTTTGTCTGGTTCTGGCCAAAATTGATTCGGGCCAATCAGATTCGCGAGCCTAAACCAGTGGCAGTCATTACCGGCACTGCAAGTTATCTTGTGCAGCCGCGGTTCTTCGATTCCGCCTTGTGGGATTATACCGGTGCGCCAAAAAGTGCGTTCTACATGGACGACATCTGGATCAGCGGCTGCCTGGATCGGCGTCGCATCAAGAAGTATGTCGTGCCGGCGTCAGCGATGATGCGGGCTGTTCGAGCACAACGGGCCACGATGGCACTCTGCGATGTGCCAAACGGCGCGATCCGAAGCAATACCGAGGTAATA
>CBFHBI010000756.1:0-2116 GCA_965653755.1 uncultured Blastocatellia bacterium | reverse complement strand
CTGAATTCCCATTGACCGGCAAAATTGTTAGGGCTGATGTCATTGATACTCACGCCACGGACACGGCCGCCAAATTTGAACGTGTGCATGCCGTGCTGAATCTGCGTGAAGTTATTTAACTCCCAACGTTTATTCGTGTTCTGAGCCTGTCCTACCTGCGAACCTCCGCCGGTGAATGAACTGCTGACGAAAAGAGTAGGGATGGTGCTATTGCCGTTCGAGACGTTGTGGTTGTGAGAATACTGGAAACGCGTCTCGTTGATCGTGGTCGCGTTAAGCACAGCCGTCTCGGTCAACTGAATGTTTTGATTGGTGGACTCAGTCGTATAGCTTCTCGATATTAAATTGAAGTTGCCCACACCGGTCAGATTCGTCGTATGAAAATAGTTGTAGCGCGCGATCAGTGTGTTGTGTGAATTGATCGCATAATCAAGGCGCGGACCGATGTTCAAGTTTTTTTGCGGAGTAACTACAGCCTGTCCGACAAATTGCGGATTGAAGTTGGAATCGAGAATGGTTGCATTAATGAGCGCATTCTCATCGGTCGCGTTGCGGTTTGCTTCCAGGAAGAACGACGCCTTTTTCTTGACGATCGGACCGCTGATGCTGCCGCTCAACTGCCTTTGCTGCCAAGGCGCGCGTTTGGGCGAACTGACCGAGAACGGATTCCGCGTATTCAAACTCTCGTCGCTGAAATTGAACGAGACGCTGCCGCGGAATTTGTCAGTGCCGGGCCGCGTCAGAATATCGATACGCGCCGAAGGTTGATCGTTCTCAGGCGAAAACGGATTCTGGTTGATGCGAATCTCGCGGATAGCTTCCTTTGGCGGAAGGTTTCCGCCCGAGAACCCGTCGATGAAGATCTGGCCGCCGTTCGGCCCCATCGATGGACCGGCCAAAGCCTGCAGCGCGGCCGCGAGGTCGTCCGGATCGTCCGGCAACGCATCGAGGTCTTTGCCGGTAATCACCTGCTGATTTGAATTGGCATTCGGATCGGTGCTGACCGGATTGTCGGCGTTGACTTTCACCGTATCTACGATCGCAGCAATCTTCAAAGTGATGTTTACGGGATCGCGGCGATTCACGGCCACGTCAATGTCCTGCGGATCGGACGCGGCGAAACCTCCGGCCGCCGCCGAGATCTTGTACTTGCCAGGCGCCAAGTTCGTGAACGAGTAAGCGCCATCGTTGTTCGTCGTAGCGGTCTTCGCGACGCCATTCGCGTCAGTCAGCGTTACTGTGGCGCCGACGATCGTGGCGCCAACTTCGTCGCTGATCGAGCCGCGCACGGTCGCGCGAGTCTGCGCCAGGACGGTTATTGAAAATGCGGCGACCAGAGCGACGCACAACATCGGGGTAATAAACTTTCTTATCTTCATCATTCTCTCTTCTCAACATTAGAAAACAACCGCGGGCGCTGGGGGAAGATCCTTCGCTGTCCGCGGTTGCTCTGAAATCCAAACTACCGAAATCAGAGGAAATCGATTACGGCCCACCAACGCCGCCGAACATGCCGCCAAAGCTGCCACTCAAATCGACGCCACCGCCGCCTTGTCCGCGACCCTGTGCACCCTGCTGTTGACGAGCAGCAGCGGCGAGCAGCGTATCGGCGCCGGCAACTAATTGAATTGCAGTCAACTGCGTAGGATCGGAACCCTGGAGGCTGGACATCAAAATCGTGTCGCCAACTTTCAATTCATTAATGCTGATGGTCGGCCAGCGCTCGAGCATATCAGCCATCGAACCACCACCACCCATGCGTACGGGTCCGCCACCGCCTGGGCCGCCACCGCCTGGGCCACCAGGCCCGGTGCCCGCGCCTTGCGGCTTCTGTCCTTGACCCTCACCCGCCGGACGACCCTGGCTGGCGCCACCTTGCATACCACCGCCCGGACCGCCGGGACCACCTGCTCCGCCCATGCCACTAAACATCATGGCGGCTAGCGGGGGCACGCGGCGAATGATCGCTTCGGGCTTGAAGACACTCGTCACGGACAACCTGGGCGAGATCGACGCGCGCGACGTCAACTCGATCCCGATCACGGACGACATCGTCGTGCGCGTCGGCCGCTACGGGCCGTACCTCCAGCGAGGCGACGACCGCGCCTCGATACCC
>CBFHBI010000755.1:0-2117 GCA_965653755.1 uncultured Blastocatellia bacterium | reverse complement strand
TCGGTCGCATCTACGGCATCGGGAAAGCACAGCTCGCGAGCCGCGTCGAGCAACTGCTGCTATTCGTCGGGCTGCGACGTGCGGCACTTTCAGAATAACCTCATCACCTCAGATGGCTCGCTTTCGGCCGAGGTTGCTAGCCACGTTCACCGTCAACGCTCCGGCCAATAAAATAACACCGCGCCAGTCGCGCAGATTCAATCGTGCGGACACCGCGATGCTATAATCCGCCTGCTACCGAATGACGACTCCGGATCAATCTGCTTCGAATCGCTTGCGCATGGTTAAGGGCGGAACTGACGATTCCAGGCCGCCGCGATCCGCGCCGAAGCGAGCGCGCGCTGATTCCAGCTGCCCGAAATGCTTCGGCACAGGCATGGAAGTCGTTCCCGGCGAAGGCGCCCGACGCTGCGATTGTCAAATAGCCGACAATCGTGAGCGTCTGTTTCGCGAGGCACGCATCCCGCCGCGATATAGGCATTGCACCCTCGCGAATTACGACGCCGGCACTTCTGAATCGATGTGGATTGCCAAACGTGAAGTGCAGATCGTGCTCGATGACTTTGTGACGATTGACGGCCGCGGACTGCTTTTGGTTGGCCCAGTGGGTGTTGGCAAAACCCATTTGGCCGTTGCTGTCTTACGGGAACTCATCGAGCGATATGGAGTTCATGGTTTGTTTTTTCAGTTCGGTGGCCTGCTAAAAAGCATTCAGGATTCGTATAACCCGATTTCGCAGACTTCAGAAATGAGCGTGCTGCAACCGGTCTTCGAGGCTGATGTGCTCGTGCTGGATGAGTTGGGCGCGACCAAACCGACAGATTGGGTGCGCGACACGATGATGCAGATCATCAACACGCGTTACAACGACAAACGGCTGACGATCTTCACGACTAACTATGCGGATAAACGAAATGAAAAGGAAACTACCGAGTCGTTGGAAGATCGTATCGGCGTGCCGCTGAGGTCGCGGCTTTATGAAATGTGTCGCACGGTCGAAATCGCGGGCGAGGACTACCGCAAGCGCTCGGCGGAAAACACTTAGCTTTGCTGGCGATAACGTTCCTGAGATTCAGTAACAATCCGCCGCGCGGCGTCTGCGTCTTCCCATCCTTTGATTCGCGTCCGCTTAGCTTCCAATTCTTTATACACAGAAAAGAAATGCTCGATCTCAAGCAAGAGATGCGGATAAAGCTCACTGTAGTCCTTTAGATTTTTGTAAATCGGATTGTTCAATCCGACTGCCAGAATCTTCTCGTCTTCACTTCCCTGATCGACCATCCGCAGGGCTCCGAGCGGGCGCACGGTCATGACGCATCCGGTAAAGCTCGGCGCATCTACCAGCACCAGCACATCGAGGGGATCGCCGTCATCGCTCAACGTGCTGGGAATGAATCCGTAGTCGCCGGGGTAGTGAACGGGCGAATACAGGTTGCGATCGAGCCGGAAGACATGCAGTTGTTTGTCGTATTCGTACTTGTTCGTATCGCCGCGCGGAATTTCGATTACGGCGTTGACCTCAGCAGGCGCGGCGTCGCCGGTGGGCAGGTTAAGATAATTGATCATGAGTCAGAACCCGGAGCGATGGCGACGGGCCATGTGATTCTTCGAGTAAGACAATGCCGTGCGACGCGCCCACGACGCCCTTTGATCCGGTCGCTACCGCTCCCGGTTCTGACACCTCACAAAGATGGCCCAGCGCGTTGACCTTTCGCCGTTTCGATCTCGGCCTGACAGGCAGCGTCGTAGCGCGCGGTCGGCATCGCTTCCAATCTGCGTTCGTCGATTTCATGACCGCAGCGCACGCACATGCCGTACGATCCTTCCCGCATCCGCATCAGAGCCTGATCGATATCGGCGACGATCCTCGACTCATGATCGCCCAATTGCAAAGCGAGCTCCTGAATCACACCACGCAAGGCGAGATCGGAACTCTCTTTCAGGTCGTCGTTCGCAATATCCAGCGCCCGCTCCTGTTCTTCGTTGATGTGCTGTGCGTGACGCCGCAGTTCTGCCAGCAAAAGTTTCTTGAAATGATGCCGCTTTTTATGATTCACGATTCTGGTCATGGATTATAACGCGCAGTCACGGTGTCGAAAAAGGCGCAGTTGTTGACG
>CBFHBI010000754.1:0-2120 GCA_965653755.1 uncultured Blastocatellia bacterium | reverse complement strand
CGCTTCGCGGGCTCTATCAATATTTCGCTTTGATCCCAGCACTAAAGTGCTGGGCTAATTTCAGACGTCGGCTACGCCGACGAAAACTTCCTTACTTGATCCGCAGCTTGAACGGCATTAGATAAACCGGCTCGCCTTTGGCGGCGCGGTCGAGCATCTGCGCGTAAAGAAAACCTTCGCGCAGCTCTTCTGGTAGCACGGACATCAATGAAGTCTGCTGCCTGGCCTGCGCCTCGGCTTCGTCGTCGTCGCCGCCGGCGCTCATCAACTGTTCAAAGAAAGTTGGCGGCTGCGGCATGATGACGCGCTGAATACTCTTCTCGGCGGGAATATTCGCAAGTTGTTTGGCGATCTCGATCGCTTTATCAAGCCCGCCGTATTCATCAACCAGACCGCGGTCTTTGCCCTGGCTGCCGGTCCACACGCGGCCCTGGCCAATCGAATCGATATAGCTCGCGTCTTTGTTTCGGCCCTTGCCGACCTTGGTGATGAAATCCTGATAAGTGCTCTGCAGAAATTCCTGAAACTTGGCGCGCTCGCTGTCGCTGAATTTCTCAGTCTCGCGAAACATCCCAGCATTCCCTTTTTCCGGCCGCATGACGTATTCGTTCGTGACCCCAATCCAATCGTAGAACCCTTTGAGCACGGGCTTACCGCCGACGACGCCGATCGAACCGGTAATGGTCGAAGGCTCAGCCACAATCTTGTTTGCGTTGCAGGCAATGTAATAACCACCCGAGGCCGCCACGTCGCTCATTGAAACCACTACCGGCTTTTTCGTTTTCGCAGCTTCGATCGCGCGCCAGATAATGTCCGAAGCCAAACCCGAGCCGCCCGGACTGTCGATGCGCAGCACGATGGCCTTGACGCCTTTGTCGTCACGCGCTTCGTTCAGCGTTTTCACCAACGAGTCCGAACCAATCGTCTCTTCGCCGCCCGATCCGAACGATGATTTGCCCGAAACAATATCGCCCGCGGCGTAAACCACCGCGATCTTTTCGCCCTTGTTGAGTCCGAGAGACTCCTGCGAGATTTGTTTATATTCAGAGCCGCGCGCAATGTGCAGTTCGTCACTGTCTTTGTAACCAAGCCGCTTCTTTAATTCCTTTTCGACTTCGTCGTGGTAAAGCGCGCCGTCGATCATGCCCGCTTCTTTCGCTTGGGCGGCGGTGTAAGGCGCCTTGTCGATTAAGCTCTTCACTTCGTCAACCGATTTGTTTCGCGATTTGGCGACGCCCTCGACGTAACGGCCAAACAAATCATCGAGCATCGAATTGATGTACTCGCGATGTGCGGGCGTCATCTGTTTCTGCGTGAACATGTCGCCGGCGCTTTTGTATTTTCCAATCTGGTAAACATCCGGATAGATCCCGAGTTTGTCCAAACTTCCGCGGAAGAACATCACGTCGGCTGCCAGTCCGATCGTGAACAACTCGCCCGACGGCGGCACATAAATTTTGTCGCACGCGCTGGCGATGTAATAGTCCTTGTTCAGACCCATCTCCATGTAGGCATAGACAGGTTTGCCCGACGCGCGGAAGTCCTCGATGGCGCTGCGAATTTCTTCCGCCTTGGCCCAGCCTGCCTCAGTCATATCGATGTCGAGCAGCACCGCCGAAATTCGCTTATCGACTTTGGCTTTGCGGAACTGGGCCATCAAACTGCCGAGCGATTGCGGTTGCGCTCCGAAGATGCGGCGAAACGGATCGTCAGGAACATAATCAGGCATGGCGCCGGAAATCCTGAGCGCCAGGACGCTGTTGTCCTGAATCGAAGGGCGATTGCCGCGCAGAGCGGACACGAGCACGGCGACGCCCACCACCACGAACAGGATCAAAAAAAGCACGATGCCGCCGATGATGAGCGCGACTTTACGAGTTGTTGACATTGCCATGACTTGTTTCTTTCTGATTAATTAACCATTGAGGCGCTTGTCAGTACGTGAAGAGGATAGAAAAGGTTTAGCGGATAATAAAGCGAGGAGTGCGGCATCAATCGAAGCCGCACTCCTTTTTTCGTTCTTCTGCAAGCGATCAGGGACCGAAAACGCTGGCGCGCCTGGATGAGAGTCTAAACAGGATCGCTTAAGGCTAATCGTACGTCGCGTGAGATCAGTACTT
>CBFHBI010000753.1:0-2125 GCA_965653755.1 uncultured Blastocatellia bacterium | reverse complement strand
GTCGACATCGTCACATCAGGCGTACCATTGGTACAGATCGATGCAACCCAGGTTGATTACCCACAGCAACGCCGGCAAGTCTTGAATGATCGGAAAATCGATGATGTTCCCCGAACCGTGTTCGATCGAACATAACTCAATCCACGCCGGACGTGGGCTGGGGGCGCGCTTCATAAAAAAGAAATCGCCCCCGGCGCCGTTCGGATAACGCTTCATGACCATCGCGCGATCCTGCAGATGCGGCAACAACACCGGCGACACATCAGCGTAGTATTGAATTAAATCACGCTTCGTGATCTTCAGCTCCGGCCAAAACAGCTTCTTAAGATTCGTCAGCTTGACTTCGCGACTACCGAGGCGCAGTTCTAGTTGCTCGACATTTTTTGGAATCTCAATCCGGTGTTTCACGTTACGCGGTCGAGCCGCCGCCGTGTGTTTCGCTGGATGATAGTCGCGATGAGCTTTTGGCATTTGGTCTAATTCACACCTCGGTTCAGCGAGGTGGTCCCGGTGCGTAAGCAACAAAATAACCGTTTCCAACATTTTACTGAAAGCCGTTGAAACGGCTAACCTATAATTCTTCGTGCTAAACCGTCACCTCGCTGAAGCGAGGTGTGAATGAAATTGTCGAATTGTTCTTAACACGGTGTTTCATTCGTGATACACTGCCAATCCTTTATGAAAGCGCTTGAATCATTTCATCCAGCCGTTCGTGAATGGTTTCTGAAGCAATTCTCTACTCCGACGGCGCCACAGGCTGAAAGCTGGCCGTCGATCAAGTCAGGTACACACACGCTGATTGCAGCGCCCACGGGGTCGGGCAAGACCCTGGCCGCTTTTCTATCAGCGATCGACGATCTGGTTTGGAAGGCGACGCGCGGTGAATTGGCTGACGAGACGCAGGTCGTTTACGTCTCGCCGTTGAAGGCTCTCAGCAATGACATCAAGATCAATCTGCAAGCTCCGCTGAAAGGAATCCAGCAGAACCTGGAAGCAAGCGGCATCAACGCGGTCGAGATTCGCACGCTCGTGCGCACGGGCGATACGCCGGCGAAAGAACGCGCGGCGATGACCAAGAGGCCGCCGCACATCATCGTGACCACGCCTGAGTCGCTCTACATTCTGCTGACCAGTGAAGGCGGCCGGAAGATTCTGAGCACGGTGCGGACGCTGATCGTCGATGAAATTCACGCGATGGTTGACGACAAGCGCGGCTCCCACCTTTCATTGTCGATCGAAAGATTGGAAGCGCTGGTTGATGAGCACTCGAAGACTGGAGCGCAAGCGTCCTCGCTTGCAATCGGGGCAACAGAGAACGGTCCGACGAACGCAAGCGGGACGCTTGCGCTCCAGTCTTCGCCCAAGCTCGTCCGCGTCGGTTTGTCAGCGACTCAGAAACCAATTGAAGAGGTCGCGCGGTTTCTGGTTGGGACAGCGAACATCGGCGCCGATGGAAAACCGCTATGCACAATCATCGACAGTGGTCATAAGCGCACACTCGATCTGGCGCTCGAGATTCCGAGTTCACCGCTCGAATCGTTGATGTCGAATGAAGTCTGGGAAGAAATCTACGACCGCATCGCCAACTTAATTCGCCAGCATCAAACGACGCTCGTCTTCGTCAACACGCGTCGCATGGCTGAGCGCGTCGCGCGGCATCTTGGCGAACGATTAGGTGATGACAACGTCACTGCACATCACGGCAGTCTCGCGCGTGAGATTCGTCTGTCAGCCGAGCAGCGTCTGAAATCCGGTGAATTGAGCGCGCTGGTCGCGACGGCTTCGTTGGAACTCGGCATCGATATCGGCGCGGTCGATCTGGTTATTCAGATTGGATCGACGCGGGCAATCTCGACTCTGTTGCAGCGCGTCGGGCGATCGAATCACACGGTCAGCGGCTTTCCCAAAGGCCGAATCATTCCGTTGTCACGCGATGAATTGATCGAATGCGCGCCGCTCATCGATCCGGTGCGGCGCGGCGAACTGGACAATCACACAATTCCCGAACAGCCGCTCGATATTCTGGCGCAACAGATCGTCGCCGCCGTCGCCCCGGAGGAATGGACCGAAGATGCTTTGTTTGAAATGGCCCGGCGCGCGTACCCGTTCCGCAATTTGAAGCGCG
>CBFHBI010000752.1:0-2132 GCA_965653755.1 uncultured Blastocatellia bacterium | reverse complement strand
CGTACTCAGGTCAGATTTCGTTCCGGCTTTCTATAACCTGGGATTGGTTTACGATACAGCGAATCGGCGCAACGAAGCGATCGCTTCTTTGCAACATGCAATTCAGTTAAATCCGGATTATGTCCAGGCACATTACCACTTGGGAAGAATATTTGACGCGAGCGGCGACTACGAACAGGCCCGCAAGTTTCTCAAACAGGCAATCTCACTAAGGCCGGGTTACGCCGACGCTTACAATGAACTGGGTTTGTCATACTGCAGCTCGGGGCAGTTTGATAACGCGATTGGGACATTTCGGCAGGCGGTAGTACTGGAGCCCGAACAGGCCCGATTTCACAGCAACCTTGGAACTGCTTACTATTTCGCGGGTCGTTATGACGAAGCGGTTGCATGTTTGAACCGAGCAATCGATCTCAAACCGGACTTGCTGGTGGCGCATGACAATCTGGGCGTCGTGTATTTGAAGACTGCTCAGTACGAGCACGCCATCCAACAGTTCCAGCGCGCGATTGAACTGTCGAAAGCAAGCAACAATTTGGAGGCTGGGCTCTACAACGATCTCGCCTCATCGTATGCGCACCTGGGCAAATACAAGAAAGCGGCTACCCTGCTGAACAAAGCGCTGCAAATCAACCCGAACTTTACGGTGGCAGTTTTCAACCTGGCAGTAGTCGATCTGATGCGGCAAGATCGAGAAGCGGCCTTTCAGCAATACGTAAGGCTCAAACAGATCGATCCCACCGAAGCACAAAAACTCTATGCACTTATTTATGGTTCGAGAATCATTCAAGCGGAAGACAGCGCGGACAATACGCGAACATCGAAGAACCGAAAATGACCCAAATCATGCCAAACATCTATCAAATGGAATCACCTAACATCAGGAACTCCCAACTTGTAATCGTCGTATCAATTGCTGATACTTCGACAGGAGCGCGCATATGTTTTGCCCACGCTGCGGTTCTACACAAAGCGATGAGTTGAAATTCTGCAAGTCGTGCGGGGCCAATCTGCATGCCGTAAGAAGGGCTGTCGATGTTGGGGCAACGGACAAGCGAAGTGGGCACCCCGAACCTTGGTTTGCGGAAATGGCGATTCACAACGCCGAGAGCCAGAGGCGCCAGGACGAATTGGACCATCGGCGCGGCATCACACCGGAAGTCACGCGTTACAACGAGATAAAGGCTGGCATCATCACCGGCGGCACTGGTCTCGCGGTTGCGATTTTTCTCTACGTTTTCATGCAGGGTCTCATCATAAGCGGGAACGTATCCGCGAACACTGGTGCAATCCTCAGCCGTCTCTGGGTTGCTGGATTGATACCATTCGTGGTTGGCTTGGCGCTGCTGATAAATGGAGCTTTTGTGAGCAAGAAACTGGCGGAAGTTGTGAGACGCGCCGCCCAACCGCCAGGCACAAATGAAGAAACAGAAACGAACCCGCTCGAAATCCGCCCCACCGAAACTAATCAATTCATTCCCGCGAACCTCAGCGTCACCGAAGACACCACCAAACACCTTAAAAGTCACTGAGAACTTCAGAACGCTCAATTAAAGAAGATTACGATCTGCCTGCGGCTCACAGGGCACTAATATGGAATATTACCCGTCGGAATTGCGAAGCGGGATATCCATTGTCAATAAGGAGAAATAGGTTGCGGGGAAAAGGGGCGCGACACTGAGGCTATTCAAACTGAACCACGTTTTCCACCGCGCCATTTGATCTCCTCTTCAACGCTCTCATTAGACCGTCGCCGCTTCTGCTTTTAATTTGATCTGACTCTGGCGACTTGCGGCCACTGCCAGCGCCTGTTCGAGATCCTCAATTAGATCACCGGCGTCCTCGATCCCCACCGACAAACGAACCAGGTGGCCGGGCGGCGCTAATCGTGCTTTCAAACGCGCCGGAATACTTGCATGCGACATGTGGAAAGGCAGACTGACAGTAGATCCTACCGAGCCGAAGCTCACCGCAATCTTGAACAACTGCGTGGCTTCGGCCAGACGGGCTGCGAACTCGGCATCGCTGGTGGTAAAGCTGACGATCGCGCCGTCTCCTTCGGACTGAGTGCGGTGAATGTCATGACCTGAATGGTCGTTTAGGCTCGGGTGATAAACCTTCTCGACCAGAGG
>CBFHBI010000751.1:0-2141 GCA_965653755.1 uncultured Blastocatellia bacterium | reverse complement strand
CGTACGATCAAGGTTATGAAGACGGATTGCGCACCGGCGCTAGCGATGCGTGGCGCGGACAAAGCTACGATCCCGAGCGATCGCATTTTTATAAACATGGCGCGGGCGGTTTCCTTTCGATCTTCGGCAGCCCGGCTTCGTATTCGGCCGCCTATCGCGATGGTTTTCTGCGCGGTTACGAAGAGGGTTATCAGAATTACTCGATGTACTTCGTCGGCGGCAGATTTCAACGGTAATCGGCGGTGAGTTGATCAATTACCCGGCGATTGTCAGTCATTGCGAGCAATCGCTCCGAACACCAAGGCGATCGTGACGGCCGCGCCGATCGCGACGAAGATGGCAGCCAGCTTCGCGTTACGGTGGCCGCGATTGTCATCGACGTTCTTCACGTCCACATAGCGAATTGTCGTCGGCGCGTCAGTCTTCCGATCGCGAACTACGAAATCGTCGTTGCCCGCAGAATAAACGTAACCCTTCACTTTCGTGCCGTCGGCGAGCGTGATCGTCGCCTTGGCTTTCGATCCGACGCCAAGCCTGGCGACGTTCTTCTTGACGTGCTCGAGATTTGTTTGCTTTTGGGCGACGACACTGGCAAGCGGCGCCAGAATCAAAAGAAGCGATAGTAAAGAGGAGAGTTTCTTCATGCAGTCTCCGAAGCGTATTGGAATATCGTTCGCTCCCAAGAGTTGTGCAACCGCGGTGCCAACGCTCCAAGCGACAAAGTTCCTTCAATAGCTGGCCTTCGCCACTTATGCGAATCACTCTGCAGAAGGTTTGGAATGCAGCGAGAGTCCGACAGTTGAAAGGAGAAACTGCGACGACTCAATCCCCCAGGTTCCGCAGCGCGAGGACTTCTTTGGCATGCGTGCGATCTCCCGTGCGACTGATTCTGCGCGGCGCGTCGAGCTTGACGAGTTTGTACCCGAGATGGCGATATAACTTGACGATCCTAGGGGTTGCCTGGTTTGAAAGGATCACCGGACCCGGGTTCGTAGCCAACCATTCGGCAGTCCGAACTTGATCCTGCCAACCGAAACCATCCTTTGCGTACTGAGTGAACTCCACGTCGTAGGGCGGATCGGCATACACAAAATCATTCGGCCTCAGTTGCAACGAATCAAATCGCTCGTTCGTGAATTTCCAATTACCGAATGCGGCTCGATAAGCATTGAAGTCTCGTCGGTAGTTGATCACAGTGTATCTTCCGAACGGCACATTGAACTCGCCGCTGCGATTAAAGCGGCAGAGGCCGTTGTACGCGGTCCGGTTCAAATAATAGAAAAGCGAGGCGGCCTCCTTACTGGCTGCTTTTCCGCTTCGTAGCAATTGATTGAACCGCGACCGGTGATGGTAGAAGAGCGTCGCCTCGTATTCCATCTCGATCGTAATTTTCAGGCCGCGTTGCAACCAGCAATAGAAGTTGACCACGTGCGGGTTGACGTCGTTGAGGAGCGCGCGATCCGGCGCGAGACCCAGCGCCACCGCGAGCCCGCCGCAAAACGGCTCGACCAGCCGGCGATGACTCTCCGGCTCCCAATACTTTTTCAAATACGGAAGTTGCCAGCGTTTGCCGCCGGCCCACTTAAGCGGCGGAGCGATTGAGTTGCCGTTTCGTGAAGTTGCAGCCATGTTCTCGCGTGAATTCTAACACGCGCGTCGCGGGCGTTTTCGCAGATCAGCCAATGCAAGTCTGAGTGGTGGCACAGCGGGTGCGCTCAATATCACTGTCACGCAAATTCTCTCCCAAAACCAAGCGTGAAACGCAATAAATCATCGGCAAATGCCACGATTTAGAACGGAGGAGAGTATGAAAAGAATTCTATCGATTCTCTTATTGAGTGTATTGATTTTTGGAGCTTTCGAGTTCGCGGCGCCGACAACAACGTTTGCGCAAACCACGACGACGCGCGTTCGTTATCATCGTCATAGAACTTTTTGGCAGAAGCATCGCGACAAGTTGACTGTCGCCGGAACGACGCTCGGCGGCGCGGCCATCGGCGGAATTGCCGGCGGCAGGAAAGGCGCGGCAGTCGGTTCGTTAGTGGGCGCAGGTAGTGGCGCCGTGTACACGTACGGCATTCGGAAGCGTCATCGTCACTATCGAAGATACTAAGAGTGAGCAGTGCGCGGTGGGCAGTGAG
>CBFHBI010000750.1:0-2148 GCA_965653755.1 uncultured Blastocatellia bacterium | reverse complement strand
AGAGCGACAGCGGCTTGAGGACATAGCCAGCCACTTCAGTATGAAGGATGGCTTCAACGGCTATATGAACAAGTATCGGGTCAGCAAAATCCTGGAACTGTGCCAGGGCCGCACGGTCCTCGACCTGGGATACGCCGACGTGTTCATGGCCGAAGCTATGTCGCCGTTTTTTGATCGCATCGTGTCAGTCGATGGATCGAAAGAGTTAATCGAACGCGCGCGCGCGCGGCTGGGTGAGAGCACGAACATCGAACTCGTCAATTCGCTGATTGAAGAATTTGAATCGGACGAGCGATTCGATCTGGTGTTGCTGTCGTTCATTCTCGAGCACGTGAATGATCCAGTGTCGGTCATTAAGAGTGCGGCGCGTTTTGTTAAGCCGGCCGGCACTTTGTTTGTGATGGTCCAGTACGCGCGTTCGCTGCACCGGCGCATCGGCGTGGCGCTAGGCATGCTTAGCAAGCCTGACGATTTCACGGAAGAAGATATTCGCCAGGGCCATCGCCGCGTCTATACCGAAGAACGTCTGCGCGCAGACATGGAAAACGGCGGACTGATGATCGAAGAGATGGGCACGTTCTTCATCAAGCCGCTTTCGAATCCGCAGATGGAGCAACTGGGCACGCGCCTGGCCGATGCTTTCTTCGAAGTCAGCCGCGACCTGCCGGGTTTGGGTTCGATGATTTATGCGAAGAGTCGCGTCGTCGCTTGATTGTCAGTGAGGAGACACGCCCCTTCTCCCGCTGGGAGAGGGAAGCCTGATGACCGGTGCTTTGACTGAAAAGGAATCGATTCTCTGTTTCGATCTCGATGGACCGATACTCGATGTCTCTGAAAGGTATCACCAGCTTTATGTCGATCTGCTGCGCGAGTTGGGTGGAACACCACTAAGCAAAAATGAGTATTGGCAGCTTAAACGCGCTCAGATCAGCGAACGAGAGATACTGCGTTCATCCAACGCTGCTGACGAAAATGTCGCCGCGAGGTACACAGAACTTCGCATTGCGCGGCTGGAGTTGCCCGAGTATTTACGTTTAGATAAGCCATGGCCGGGAATTGTCGATGCGTTACGGGCTGCGAACATCAGGTTCGTTGTAATCGCCGCGACGTTGCGATCTTCGCGGTCACGATTGCTGGACCAACTCGAGGGGCTCGGCCTCATCGAAGTATTCGATCAGATCGTTTCGGCGCCGGTCACCGGTGAGGAGCGTGGCCACGCGAAGGCGGCGTTAGTTGCAGATCTTTACGGCCCGAATCGAAACGGCTGGTTCATCGGCGACACCGAAACAGATATGATCGCCGGAAGAACGCTCGGCTGGCAGACGGCGGCGGTAAGTTTCGGCATTCGCGACGAAGCGAAGCTCAGCGAAGCACAACCGGACTTGATGTTGCACAGTCCGACAGGATTAATCGACTGGTTGAACGGCCTCGCGAGCAAAGAGGGAACGAAAGGAATTTAAACCAACATCATGATTCAATTAGTTGATCTTAATAGCCAATATCAATCGATCAAACCTGAGATTGACAACGCAATTCAGAAAATTATCGACGCTTCGGCTTTCGTGGGCGGCCAAGAGGTGCACGAGTTTGAATCAGAGTTCGCTGCTTACTGCGAAACGAAAGGTTGTGTGGGTGTCGGGAATGGCACGGATGCGATCTACCTGACGCTCAGAGCTTTGGGAATCGGTGAAGGCGATGAAGTGATCACAGTCGCGCACACATTCATTGCGACTTCGGAAGCGATTTCCATGACTGGCGCGCATCCGGTGTTCGTCGATATCAAAGAAGACACGATGCTGATGGACGCATCGTTAGTCGAACAGGCGATCACGCCGCGCACCAAAGCGATCATCCCGGTGCATCTTTATGGTCAGCCGTGCGACATGGACGCGATTATGCAAGTCGCCGAACGTCACGGCTTGAAGGTTATTGAAGACGCGGCGCAGGCGCACGGCGCGCGCTGGCGCGGCCGCCGCATCGGATCGATCGGCGACGCAGCCTGTTTCAGTTTTTATCCTGGGAAGAATCTCGGCGCGTTCGGCGACGCCGGCGCCGTCGTCAGCAACGACACCGATTTGATCGAGCGAGTGCGGATGCTGGCAAACCACGGCCGGCTGGAGAAGTACACGCACAAAATGGAAGGCGTTA
>CBFHBI010000749.1:0-2153 GCA_965653755.1 uncultured Blastocatellia bacterium | reverse complement strand
ACCAGCCGTGCAGGCCCAGCATTCTCGATTTCAATCCGGGTTCGAGGATCGTCTTCATAAGTGTCTGCCCGGTTTTGAAGTCTTTGCCGCAAACTGGTAGCCCCTTCTTGTTCGCCAGATCCATCAGCGCGGGAATATCAACCGTGAGGTTCGGCGCGCCATTCGCGAAAGGCACGCCGGATTTCAAGGCGGCGTAGGCATAGACCATCGATGGCGCGATGGCTTTATGATTTTCCCGCATCGCCCGTTCGAATGTCTCGAGGTTGCGATGCACCGCATGCTGCTTCATGAATATCTCGGTCGAAGCGGCCCAAATCATCACCAGCCGGTCGCACTTGTTCTTTCGTTTGAAGTCGGCGATCTCTTTGATTAACTGGTTGGCCAGTTCCAGTTTGTTCTTGCCTTGCTTCACGTTCGTTCCGCTGAGGCGCTTGACGTACGACTGATCGAAGACGGCCTGCATCGGCTTGATTTTCTGCAGAGGTTTTTTGAGCTTCGCCAATAAATCTTTTTCCAGAACGCCCGCGTGCATGGCTGCGTCGTAAGCGGAATCGGGAAAAATATCCCAGGCGCCGAAAACCAGATCATTTAGACTAGCCAGCGGCACGAAGTCCTTGATCGCCGGCACACGATTGTCGGTTCGCTTGCCCAGCCGAATCGTCCCCATCTGCGTCAGGCTGCCGATCGGTTCGGCCAAACCTTCTTTGATGGCCTCGACACCCGCGATGAACGTGGTGCTGACAGCGCCCAGCCCGACCAGTAACACTCCCAGTTTTCCTTTTGGTGCGGCGCTCTGCGCGCCCTTTTTAATCGGCATAGTTTCCTCGGTTTATCGATCTCGACACATGATACTGCGAATCGCTCGCGCGAATGCAGCTGATCTTGCTGATAAATTGGCTTTCCTTGCTTTCGTGAGAGCGGGGCCATTCAGCTTCGAGAAATGACCGAAGCGCGAAACTCGCGGGGCGAAAGTCCAGTGGCCTGGCGAAATGCCTTCGTAAAATGACTTGCACTGCCATAGCCAGCTTGCAACGCAATCTGCGTGATCGGCAGATCAGAATTTGCCAGCAGCAGTCGCGCGCGCGCCACGCGTTGGCCGGCGAGATACGCGAGTGGTGTCGTCCCTGTCAATTTTTTGAAAAGGCGTGAGAAATGAAACGGCGACAGATACGAAGCGGCCGCGATGTCTTTCAGCTTCAGTTCTTCGTCGAGTCGCGCGTGCATTAATTCCGCGGCGCGCCGGATGCGACGGTCAATCAAACCGACGCGCGACAGCTCCAATTCGCTCGAGCGGCGCATGGTGGAATGATGTCGCAGCAAATGGACGATGAGTTGCTCGATTAGTGCCGCGATCACGATGTCGCGGCCAGGGTTCTGACTCGCTACCTCTGCGGCCAGCGCGCGCGCAAGTTGTGAAAGTCGGACCTCGTTGCGGAGTACACGACGTGGGAAGACCACCGTCGTCTCTGAAGTAACCAAGCGCATGCGGACGGCGCAATCAATCACGGCTTGAGATGAAAGAGTAAGCGCGAGCGTTTCTACGTTTTGACCGAACGCTTCCGCGCTAACAGTTGGTTCAAGCAGAACCGCGTCGTTTGATTCGATTTGCGAATTGGCACTATCGATTTGGAGATCCAGTCCACCGCTGAGCAGGAAGAGTGCTCGGTGATCGACGGTGGCTTCGCTGTGCCAATTGAATTTCGCGGCGCGGCGGTAGTCGATCGAGTAGCGCGAATCCACAAAAAACCGATATAGATTCGCGGTGCGGGGCCGGGTCATGAACTGCACTGTACGCGAAGCAGGACGGCGGCTTCAATCGCGCGCGCACGTTCGCGCCTGCAGCATTTCGGCGGGACGATTGGTAATCAAGGCCTTCACGCCCAGACGCTGGGCTCGCGCGATCCACGAAGGCGTGTCAACAGTCCAAACTACAACTTCGAGTCCTGATTGCCTGCCGGCCGAGACGACGCGCTGATTAACAGACGATCGATGCAACGCCAGTTCATCGGCGCCTGCGGCAAGAGCGCGATTGATCAATCGCCGGCCTGATATCAGCGATAGCGGCTGGCGTTTTGGTTCGAACAGAGCAGCTGTCTTGATGCGCGTATCAAGTCGATTAACGAGTTTCACGTTCTCGAGCGTGAAACTCTCAA
>CBFHBI010000748.1:0-2156 GCA_965653755.1 uncultured Blastocatellia bacterium | reverse complement strand
CCTAAACCAATTACACGACCGCGTCAGGTGATCTACGCGGGCGGCGAATCGGAAGCAGCGAAAACGATGATCGAGCGGCTCTGCGATGCTTACGTCATGCTCGGAGACGATCCCTCACGCGTGCGCCAGAAGATCGCCGACCTGTCGGAAAGGCGCGAGCGACTGCATCTGCCGCCGATGAAGTTCGGCGTCGCGGCGTACGCCATCGTGCGCTCGACCGAAGGGGAAGCTCAGCAGGAACTAGCGCGAATCACCAACGTCAAACAATCAGCCGCCGGTTACGAGAACTATCAGCAATGGCTGACGGGAACCAAGCTCGAACAGACGGTTTCGCTCGAAGACTATTCGGTCTCAAATCGCGGCTTGCGTTCGGGTCTGGTCGGCACGCCTGCGCAGGTCGCTGACCGCATCGCAGAATTCGAAGCGGCGGGAGTAGATCTGCTGTTGCTGCAATGCAGTCCGCAGTTGGAAGAGATGGAGCGCTTCGCTGAAACGATCATCCAATCCACTAAGGCGGTCTGTGTCTGATTTGGTAAGCGGCGTCGGGTTCCGGTCATGACTCTTTTCAGCCGACGCCTTTGAGGTGATAACGCTCGGTGTCGTACTGCCGCTCGACGTTGACGGTTTGAATGTTTCCGGAGACGGGGGAGATATCGACCAGACTCAATTCACACGTGGGCGCAATGCCTCGGGCTGAGACGAGTTTGCCGAAGTCGCCGGCGGCGACGGCTTCCGCGGCGCAAACGCCGAAGAGCAAGCCCATTGATGCGCCGCGACGGAAAATCTTAGCGCGATTTTTGAAGCGATTCGCTCCTCTGCTCAACCCCGCGGTACTGACACGCGCGCACTTTGTGGTAAAGTTGCACTCCCAGACAAGCCGACAATTCGTAATCGTAAATCGTCAATCGATCGCAACTCGAGTTATGAGTTTTAAATCCTATTTCGTCGCGCTTCTATTTGCCACTTCGACTCTCTGCTGGTTATCGCAGGCGACGCATGCACAAGGAGCAAATCCGAATGCGCCGGTAATCGTGCAGCCAGGCGCGCCTGGACAGCCGACGAAGATTCTGCCGGCTTCGACGACAGGATTGCTGCCGCCAACTTCGCCGAAGAACGTCGAGTTCATGCAGGGCATGATCATGCATCATGCGCAGGCGGTGGAAATGACGGCGCTAATCGATGCGCGAACTGATAACCAGGATTTGCGTTTGCTCGGCGCGCGCATCAGTCATTCGCAGGCGGAAGAAATAAAATTTATGGAGCGCTGGCTGGAGACACGGGGACAACCGACGACATTGCCGATGTCCAGGATGTCCGGCATGGATATGCCGGGCATGGATATGTCGCAGCAGGAGATGCTGATGCCGGGAATGCTCACCAAAAAGCAGATGCAAGCGTTGGCGAATGCGAAGGGCAAACAATTCGACCGGCTGTTTCTGGAGGGAATGATTCAGCATCATGGCGGCGCTTTGACGATGGTCAAGGATTTATTCGACACTCCGGGCGCGGGACAAGATGCCGTGTTGTTCAACTTTGCGACCGATATCGACAGTGGCCAGCGCGCGGAAATTAAGATCATGCAAGGCATGCTTGGGAAAGCTGGTGAAAGATGATGGGTGATAGGTGATAAGAGAAATCGAGAAACGCTGCGTCCTTAGGCGAAGACCATAGCTCACACGCGGCGAAGCCGGTATGACCCATCACCTGTCACCTATCACCTATCACCTATCACCTATCAATTGACTTCTAGGGGGAAACGATGAATCGACTACGCACGAACATTTTCCATTTATTGATGGCCTTCGTTGTTTTAGCGTCATGCTTCGCGGCAAACGCGTTGGCCCAGACGTCTTCGCCGTCGCCGGCAGCGGCTCCGGCCGCGGCGCCGCAAAACAATAATCCATTCGCGCCACAGCCCGCGCCGGCGCTGCCGGCGGGCATGACCGGCTCAGACACGAACGACCCGCGCTTCAAGCTTTCACCGGGAGTTTACGACGCCGGCGAGACTGCGATGGGCCTCAAGCATCTGACGCTCGTGAAGAAGCCTGATTCCGTCGATCTCGGCACCAACGATCCAAATGCTGCGAAGGTGAACGATACGATTAAGACTGTGCTCGGAGTATCCGATCCGTCCAGGATGCCGAGCTCGATGAAGC
>CBFHBI010000747.1:0-2164 GCA_965653755.1 uncultured Blastocatellia bacterium | reverse complement strand
TGATAACGACTCTCCCGCTCTTCCGTCTTCAGATAGTTTGATGCACAGAAACCTTGCGCGTCGCGTCGACGTATCATAATTTCTTGCATGTTCCCAAAATGCGTTCCAAACGAGAGGTTCTAATGAAACTAAAATCGTATCCGCGATCAAGATTCTTGCTGTTTGTCGTGGCTGTAATTCTAACTGCGTGCGCAACGGCCACGGCCCAAAAGACCGGCACCCCGCCCATCATTGATCGCGAACTCTTCTTCGGCGATCCGGAAATCGTCGGCGCGCAAATTTCTCCTGACGGCAAGTTCATCGCCTTCATCAAACCCTTCAAAGGCACGCGCAACGTCTGGGTCAAACGCACCGAAGAACCTTTCGACAAAGCAAAGCCGATTACCGCCGATACGCAGCGGCCGATTCCGGCTTTCTTCTGGACGCGCGACGGCAAATACATTCTCTTCGTGCAGGACAAGGCCGGTGATGAGAACTATCTGGTTTATGCCGTCGATCCAAATGCGAGTCCGGCGGCGGGCCAGGAAGTTCCGGCCGCGCGCAACCTGACTGACGCGAAGGGTGTGCGCGCTGAGATTTACGCAGTGCCACGCACTGATCCGGATACGATTTACATCGGCCTCAACGATCGCGATCCGGCCTGGCACGATCTCTACAAAGTGAAGATCTCGACTGGCGAGCGCACGCTCGTGCGTAAGAACACTGATCGAATCACCGGATGGACGTTTGATTTGAAAGACAAACTGCGTCTCGCTGCGCGCGTGAACGACAACGGCGATACAGAAATTCTGCGCGTTGACGATAACGGCTTTACGAAAGTTTATTCGTGCAATGTCTTCGAAGGCTGCGGTCCCATCCGTTATCACAAAGATGGACAGCGCGTTTATTTCGAAACCAACAAAGGCCCCGGCATCGATCTCACGCAGCTCGAATTGTTCGATCCGGCGACCGGCAAGGAAGAACTGGTTGAAACTGATCCGTTGAAGCGCGTGGATCTCGGCGACGCAACTTTCTCGGAAGTTACCGATGATTTGGTCGCCACCTCGTACATCGACGATCGCCCGCGGGTTTACTTCAGAGACAAATCATACGAAGCGGATTACAACCTGCTCAAGAAACAGTTCCCCGGCATGGACATTGATTTCGCCTCAGGCACAAAAGACGAGAAGCTTTGGCTGATCGATGTCGGCAGCGACACCGATCCGGGCGAGACTTATTTATTCGATCGCAATACCAAGAAGGTGACCCTGCAATATCACATTCGCGAAAAGTTGAATCGCGATTATCTCGCCCCAATGAAGGCGATCAGATACAAATCGTCGGACGGTTTGGAAATTCCGGCTTATCTGACTTTGCCGAAAGGAACGGAAGCGAAGAACCTGCCGCTGATTGCGTTTCCGCATGGCGGACCGTGGGCGCGCGACAACTGGGGCTACGATGCCTTCGCGCAGTTCTGGGCGAATCGCGGTTACGCCGTACTGCAACCCAACTTCCGCGGCTCGACCGGCTACGGGAAAAAGTTCATCGATGCCGGCAATAAGCAGTGGGGCGACAAGATGCAAGACGACATCACCTGGGGCGTGAAGTATCTCATCTCGCAAGGCATCGCCGACCCGAAACGCGTCGGCATCATGGGCGGTTCGTACGGCGGCTATGCGACGCTGGCGGGCGTCACGTTCACTCCTGATTTGTACGCGGCGGCGGTCGATTACGTTGGCCCATCGAATCTCAACACGCTCCTGGAAACCATTCCGCCGTACTGGGAAGCCGGCCGCCAACTTGTCTATCAACGCATGGGCGACCCGACGACGCCTGAAGGCAAAGCGCAACTTGATCGGCAATCGCCACTGAATTCAGCCACGAAAATCAAGACGCCTTTACTCGTGGTGCAGGGCGCCAACGATCCGCGCGTCAACAAACGCGAAGCCGATCAAATCGTCATCGCGCTGCGCGACCGCGGCTTTCCGGTTGAGTACATCGTCGCGCCTGACGAAGGCCACGGTTTTCACCGGCCCGTCAACAACATGGCGATGTTCTCGCAGGCGGAAAAGTTTTTCGCGAAGTATCTCGGTGGCCGCTATCAGGAAGGAGCCACTCCGGAAGTTGCCGAGCGTCTCAAAGAGATCACTGTCGACGTAAAGACGGTGGCGATGCCAAAAAAGGT
>CBFHBI010000746.1:0-2172 GCA_965653755.1 uncultured Blastocatellia bacterium | reverse complement strand
GGTGGCGCAGGTCGTTAAGACGCTTCAGGATAACGGCGCGATGGATTACACGATCGTCGTCAAGGCGACCGCCTCCGATCCGGCGGCGATGCAATATCTGGCGCCGTACGCAGGCGCAGCCATCGGCGAGTACTTCCGCGATCGCGGTCAGCACGCGCTGACGATCTACGACGATCTTTCGAAGCAAGCGGCAGCGTATCGTGAGATTTCGTTGTTGCTGCGTCGTCCGCCGGGTCGTGAGGCATTCCCGGGAGATGTTTTCTATTTGCACTAGCGTCTGCTCGAGCGTGCCGCGAAGCTTTCAGAGGCAAAGGGCGGCGGCTCGCTGACGAGTTTGCCGGTGATCGAAACGCAGGCGGGCGACATCTCGGCTTACATTCCGACGAACGTGATTTCGATTACCGACGGCCAGATATTTTTGGAATCCGATCTTTTCAACGCCGGCATTCGTCCGGCGATCGACGTCGGCAACTCAGTCTCGCGCGTTGGCGGTTCGGCGCAAATTAAAGCGATGAAGCAGGTTGCCGGAGGTTTGCGTCTTTCGCTGGCGCAATATCGCGCGCTGGCGGCGTTTGCGCAGTTCGGATCGGATCTCGACAAGGCGACGCAGGCGCAGCTCGCGCTGGGCGAACGGCTGACCGAGATCCTCAAGCAGCCACAGTATCAGCCGATGGACGTTGAGAAGCAGGTGGTAAACATTTGGGCGGCGAACAACGGTTATACCGACGACGTGCCGGTTGCAGATGTGCGCAAGTTCGAAGCTGAACTTTTGCGCTTCGTTGAGAACTCGCACCCCGGTGTGCTGCAAGCTTTGCGCGACAAGAAAGCCGTCACCGACGACATCGAGAAGGAACTGCATCAGTCATTGAAAGATTTCAAAGAAGTGTGGGCGGAAAAGGCGCAAGCCGCTTCGGCGTAATCGAGTGATGGGTGATAGGAACTACCTTATGACTTATCACCTCTCACCTATCACCAAATTTGCATGGCAAATTTATTAGACATTCGCCGGCGCATCAAGTCGGTCAAGAACACGCAGCAGATCACCAAAGCGATGAAGATGGTGTCGGCCTCGAAGCTGCGTCGCGCGCAGGAGCGCGTCATTAATGCGCGCCCGTTCGCCAACAAGATGGCCGAAGTACTTTCCGATCTCGCCGGACAGACGACCGAAGATTTTCAGCATCCGCTGTTGGACCAGCGCGGCGACGAGCGTTACCTGGTGGTTTTGATCACTGCCGACAAAGGATTGTGCGGCGCATTCAATGCGAACCTAATCAAGGCCGCGCAAGTCTTCATCAAAGAGAATCCCGGCAAGCAGATTGAATTCCTGGCGGTCGGCCGCAAAGGCCGCGACTTCTTCCGCCGTCGCGCGAATGTTGTCGGCGAGTACGTCGGCATGACCGGCAAAGGCCGCGTGGAATTTTCTGAAGCGGTCGAAGTCGCGCAGGACATCATCAACCGATTCACCGAAGACGAAACTCTGGACAAGGTGTTTCTTGTCTTCGCCGAGTTCAAGACTGTGCTGACGCAGCGCATCGTCGTCGATCAACTGCTGCCGATCTCACAGACAAAAACTGATGATGCGGGCGCGGCGAAAACCGAAGCGATCGATTACATCTACGAACAGCCGCCCGCCGAAGTCTTCACGCGTTTGTTGCCGCGGATGGTCGTGACGCAGGTGTTTCGAGCTTTGCTGGAATCGATTGCCTCAGAACAAGGCGCGCGCATGACCGCGATGGACGCCGCGTCAAAGAACGCCGGCGAATTGATCTCCACGTTGACGCTCAACCTCAACCGCGCACGTCAGGCTGCTATCACTCGCGAGATTATAGAAATTGTTTCCGGCGCAGCCGCGCTCTAGCCGAAGCTTCTATCGCGAATCATTTCGCCCGCCCACTCCGCGTCGCGCGCGCATCTCGTCGCGCATCTGCTGGAATTGTTTCCATTGATCGGGAGTCAGCACTTGCTGCAGTTTCTGATCGGTTTGCTGTCTGATGTCGTTAACTTTTGGTTCTGATTCTTTGCGCAGGGTTTGCAACTGTTGCCGCGTGTCACTGAAGATTTGTTGCACCTTTGTCTTCTGATCGCCATTCAGTTGCAAACGGGTCGCGAATTGGTTGAACCGATCGGCTGCTGCAGCGGGACGACGGGCCCACGCGCGATAAGCGCCGAGCG
>CBFHBI010000745.1:0-2181 GCA_965653755.1 uncultured Blastocatellia bacterium | reverse complement strand
ATTACCTGCGGTCCGGGAGCAGGTCGGCCTGTACTTCATCAATTCCAAGTTCATTTCCGATTGCCGAGGCAATCGCGTCGGTGTCGCCGGTTAGTAAGATCGTGCGCAGTCCCATGGCCCGGAGTTCGGCTACCGCTTTGACGGCTTCTGGACGAAGCACATCAGCGATCTGGATCGCTCCAAGGAGAGTTCCGTTGCGAGCAACCAAAACTTCGGAAGAGTGATTACGGTTCTTATTCGGCAGAGGGCCTGCTAACTCACGGTCCGAAAAGAGCGTCCGATTGCCCACGACAATCTCCTGACCATCGACCGAGCAAATCAAACCCTTACCCGGAAGATAGTGAAACTCGCTTGGTTCAATGACTGAGACTGACGCTTCTTTTGCCTTCTTCAAAATGGCACTTGCCAAAGGATGTTCTGAACATGCTTCGGCAGTTGCGGCTATCTCCAAGACCTGATTCGCGGTGATAGGCGCGATGGGCTCTATGGCGACGACTTCGGGTTGTCCCAATGTCAGCGTGCCAGTCTTGTCCAGAACCACGGTATCAATCCGGCTCAGAACCTCAATAAAAAGACCACCCTTAACAATTGATCCCTGCCGCGCGGCGCGACCAATGGCGCCAAGAATGGCGAGTGGCGTACCCGCAGCGATGCCACAAGCACCGGCAACGATGATCACAGAAATCGTCGAAGTAAGATTATGTGTGACAACCAGCGTGAGAGCGGCGCACGCGAGCGCAAAATAGACCAGATATCCCGCTAACCGATCAGCCGTTCGCTGAATTGGCGCGCGCGACCTTTCGGCCTGTTCGACTGCCTCGATGATCTTGCCGAACGCGGTATCGCTGCCAATGCCGGTGGTGCGCACTTCCAACACACCCGATTGATTGATGGTGCCGGCAAAAACATGTGCTCCACTCACTTTTTCGACCGGCAGCGATTCGCCGGTGATAGAAGACTGGTCAACGAAAGAATTCCCCTTGATCACTTCGCCATCAACCGGAACCCGGCTACCAGGCTTAATCACTACGATATCGCCGCGGCGTATCTCGTTGGCGCTGATTTGCTGAACGCCGTCATCCCGATGAACCAGTACTTGGCGCGGCAGAAAATCCAATAACTCGCCAATCGCTCTCCGGCCTCGACTAACAGTCATGTGTTCTAGGATCTCAGCAATAAGAACAAAGAGGATGATTATTAACCCGGTGAAGAATTGTCCGATGGCCAGAGCGGCGGCAATGGCAATCGTCATCGAAAGCTCCATCGTCATCCGCCGCTCCCAGATCGATTCCACAGCTTCGCGCAGGATCGGATAGAGCCCAATTAGAGCTGCCGCCAGTCCTATGATGCTGACATTTGCGAACGGCTCCCAGACGCGAAACCAAACTGCCGTGGCGCCAACAGCCACTACGA
Organism: uncultured Blastocatellia bacterium; assembly: GCA_965653755.1. Taxonomy (GTDB): domain Bacteria; phylum Acidobacteriota; class Blastocatellia; order Pyrinomonadales; family Pyrinomonadaceae; genus UBA11740. Next base: position 768 of record CBFHBI010000745.1, on the reverse strand, counting down.
AAATTCGACTGAGATCGGCCCAAGTCAGATGATAAGACGATTCCTGATGTGTCGGCTCGGCTGCCAAACTTTCCCGAGAGGGTGGGACAACACGTTCTAACACCGCCGCAGACGCTCTTGAATCACCCATGTTCGCCTCTTATTTATCTTAAGTAAGTACGCACCACTTTATCTTAAGTAAGTACGCACCACATCCATCAGTTTCTGCGTGGCCATTGCCTGTTTAGAATTCGGCTTGCGATTGGGATCAACCACATGGAAGCGAATATGTCCTTCGATGACTTCAGCCATGAGGCTATTAATTGCTCCGCGACAGGCAGCGATCGTTTGCAGTAACTCGTCGCAGTCCCGTTCCTCCTCCAGGGCCCTGTCAATTCCCCTTACCTGCCCGCCAATACGTCGCACCCGATTCAGTAACTTCGCTTTGTCTCTAATGGTATGAGCCACGAATGTTCTCCTCAAAAAACAAGAATAATATACTAGGGGTGAGTATATAGGCAATGCAGGAAGCGAGGTGTCTCTATGACGGCCCATCATTTCACCGGTTTTTCAAAGTGCTGGTAATCCTTTAGGCTGGTCCAATTGCCGCCCCAATCCCAACCAAGTCGCCGGAACTCGCGCACAATCGGATTATCGGGTGTGAACGTTCCTTCGATCTTTGGATCATAGGAAGCGCCATGCGGAAGAATAATGTCGCCCTTGATGTAAGGATTTAGGAAGGTGTTTATATCGATGGCTCTGCCGTATGCGTGATTCGATAGACGACCG
>CBFHBI010000744.1:0-2185 GCA_965653755.1 uncultured Blastocatellia bacterium | reverse complement strand
GAGCCGCACGCCTTTGAGCGCGTCTTTCTTCAAAAACGCAGAGTAGCTCGGCGGGATGTGTCCTTCGCTCGTGAGGGTGACTGGATCGTTTGGATCGGGCCCGGCGATTACCTGAAGCATGACCGCGTTGTCTTCAACTGTGCGAGTCATCGGCCCAGCGATGTCAGCCAAAAAGTTTAGCGGCACGACGCCGGTGCGACTGACTAAACCCATCGTTGAGCGCATGCCGACCAGGCTCTGGTGCGACGATGGACCACGGATTGAATTGCCTGTGTCGGTGCCCAATCCCACCGCACCGAAGTTGGCGGCGATCGCGGCGGCAGTCCCTCCGCTCGATCCGGCCGTGGTGTGATTGAGCGCGTAGGGATTGAAGGTGTAGCCAGGCTGCATCGAGCCCACGGTCTCGAGCGGCGTGAACGCGAATTCAGCCATGTTGGATTTGAACAGCACAATCGCTCCCGCTTCTCTGATCTTCTGGAGCACGAACGCGTCGCGAGTTGGGATGAATTTCGCGAGTGATTGAGAACCGGCCGTCGTCCGCAAACCTTTCGTCTCGTAATTGTCCTTGACGACGACGGGAATGCACTCCAAGGGACGCATGGCGCCGCCTGACTTCAAACGAGCATCAAGTTCGTCCGCTGTTTTCAGAGCGTCAGGATTGAGCAACACCACGGCATTGATCGACGGACCTTTTTGGTCATAGGCGCTGATGCGCGCCAAATACGCTTCGACCAGTCCGCGGCAAGTTACCTGTCGCGCACGCAACGCGGCGTGAATTTCGGCAATCGTTTTTTCTTCAACGCGAAATGGCGCAATACGCCGCGAACGCTTTTGAGGAGGATTGGCTGCGGCAGGCAACGAGGAGGCCAGAACCAGCGCGATCAAGAGAAGGGGCTTCATTAAATAACAGACATCTCTTGCTGGGAACGCGGGCGTCCTCGCCCGCATTCGTTCGGATTGGAAACCGAGGCGGACGAGGACGTCCGCGCTCCCAGTTTCTAAAATCTAATCACCGTGTCGGGTCCACCTTCGATGTGAATGCTATCGACGAAACGAATGTGTTTCGATTCGCTGGTCATTACCATCGAGTGAGTCCGCTTGCCCGATCCAAAGAAGCGCACACCGCGCATCAGCGAACCATCGGTCACGCCGGTGGCGGCAAAAATAATCTTCTTCCCGGGCGCGAGATCCTCAGTGTCGTAAACTTTATTCGGATCGTTTATGCCCATCGACTTCAAACGGTCGATCACTTCCTTCGCCGGCGGAACTTTGTCCTTATCCACCCCCAGCCTTTCCGGATCGAAAACCAGCCGCGTCTGAATCTCACCGTTCAGACACTTAATTGCCGCCGCCGTCAACACGCCTTCGGGCGCGCCGCCGATGCCGATACACGCGTGAATGTTCGTGCCCGCCACGGCCGCCGAAATTCCGGCCGAAAGATCGCCGTCCGAAATCAGACGAATGCGGGCGCCTGCCGCGCGGACGTCGTCGATAATTTTCTTGTGGCGTTTGCGATCGAGAACGATGACGGTCAGGTCTTCGATGTCGCGACCCAGACGGCGCGCGATGTTCTTTAAATTGTCCTTCACCGGCGCATCGATATCGATCACGCCGCGCGACGACGGACCGACGACGATCTTGTCCATGTAAATATCCGGCGCGTGCAGTAGTCCCCCGCGTTCCGCCGCTGCTAGCACGGCGATCGCATTGTTCGCGCCGAGCGCGCAGAGATTTGTGCCTTCCAACGGATCGACAGCAATATCGACTTCGGGACAAGACGACGCCATCTCTTCGCCGACGCCAAAGCCGCCGCCGACTTCTTCGCCGATATAAAGCATCGGCGCTTCGTCACGCTCGCCTTCGCCGATGACGACGCGGCCGCGCATTGGCACTGAGTCCATGACTTCGCGCATCGCTTCGACAGCGACTTGATCGGAGTACTTGCGGTCGCCCTGGCCCATCGTGCGCGCGGCGGCGATCGCGGCCGCTTCCGTTACGCGCAAGAAATCCAACGACAACTCACGTTCGGTTCTCACTTCCGGCGCCATAATTTTTCTCCTGTGCGCAGAATTGCGTAGAGCTGATTTGAATTAATAAGACTGAAAGAAAGCGGCGTCATACTATCAGAGTAACGCCGCGTTTTTCCAAGTGGATGTTCTCAACGGAGCGCGGGCATCCCTGCCCG
>CBFHBI010000743.1:0-2187 GCA_965653755.1 uncultured Blastocatellia bacterium | reverse complement strand
TGGGCCGAATGGCTCCAGACACAGACGCGCATCATCAATCACTACGGTTTGGATTTGACCAGTCCCGACGCGCAAGGATTTTTGATGGACAACATGAAAGGGTTCTTCTACGGCTCGAACGAAGAACTTGCGCAGATTGATACTTCGAAAGAGGGATCGATCAAGTGGTAGATATGACGACCGTTTCAGTTCGCGGGCGCTTCAGCATTTCTCAGTAATGCCTGCAGCAGCATCAAACGCGCTGCGACTTTCAATTCATTGCGCTGAAATCGATCGGCTAGCGCTTTGGTGCGATCGAAGTCGGCCTTGCCCAGGGTCACGATGCCGGATCCATACTGAAACACACGCGAATCGAGTTGCAGTTGTTGGTGATTCATAATTATCTCGCCATTGTTTGTCACGCCTGACTTAACCAGCTTGTCCACCAGCAGGAGTTTTGACACCTCGTCGTTCACACGATCGACTATGGGCTCGATCATGCCGAACGCTTTCGGCGGATCAATCTGCGCACAAGCGAACATCACGGCCAGCAGCGCATTCGATTGCGCGTTGTCGGTCAAATTCACTTTCACCAAATCGCGCGCCTGGTCGAGCAGCTTCACGGCTTCGTCGTGCTGATCTTTCGTGTCCAGCAGCAACGCGAGCTGACTCATCGCGATAGCGCGCTGCTCTTTCGCGCGAATAAGCGGCAACAGTTTCTGTAAATCATCCGTCTTGCCCTGGGTAATGTCATAGTCCATCTGCCCGGCATCGAGCGAGTCAAGCGCAAGCTTTCTCGCGTTTTCATCGCTGACTTCACTGTCAATCAATTCGCGATATTTGTCCGCTTCACCGTGCTCGATGGCTTTGGACGCTGCCAGATAAAACAGCGCTCCGCGCTGATCGTCTGGCACATTCTTCGCTGCGTGGATCATCTCTTCGGTGGTTGCATTATCAAACTTGCCATTGAAGTTGTTCCAGCCGCGCTCGTTCGGCGGCAGCGTCTGATTGTATTCTGCCGTGCGCGCTTTTAACCTGGCGACGCGATCCGGCGCGTACTGCTGAATCTCAGGCACAATCCATTGGACGGCTTGCAGAACGTTTCGGCTGCTGTTCGCGCTGAACGCAGCATCCGTCAGTATAAAGACGAGATCCTGCTTCTGTTGATCGTCTAATTTGAGTCGCGTTGTTACCGGCGATGCAGTGTCATGCGTGGCGATCAGTACTGCTCCGCTGGCTCTGCTGGATTGAATGAGGCTCTCAGCCATGAACGGCGCATAACTATTTGTGGCGTTGAGATTTTCTGTCTTCAGTTTTTCGATGATGTCGCCCGCCAATTGGGTGCCGGCATCCTGGTCTTTCTGATTTACTTCTCTTAATAAATTCAGAAGTTGATAACTCAATCCCTTCGCCAGACTTTCATGCGCGAGTTGCAAGGCATGCTTCGGATCGTTGGCGGCAGCAGCGTAGGTGAACTCTTGTTCGAGATTCGCGTCGGGATCGAAGGGGGAGGTTCCGGGGACTCTCGGTGGCGGTCCTTGTCTGGTTGATCGCAGCATGTCGAGCGCGAGTTGCGGATCGCGCCGCGCAACTTTCTGCAGAAATTCCCGGCGTATATTGGCCACGGCGTAATATTTATTCACTTGCTCCAACTGTTCTTTGGTCGGACGGTCGCCGGCCGCGCCGGTCGAATCGCCGCCGTTCTTGACTGGGGTCGCATTTGTTTCGACGTATGGAGGCAAGTTGAGGCTGCCGAGCGCCTCCCAAAACAAAGTACGCGCGCGCTTCTCGTCATGCGGCCAAAGCAAGTCGGCGCAGGTGGCCAAAATGTACGAACGATTTTCTGCTAGCTTGAAGGTTGCGGCGCTAGCGATCACGTCGTCCAAGAGCTTGAGCGTGTTCTTCTCTAACTCTTTCTGTTTCGCCGCGGCTTGTTCTGCCTTCTCCTTTTCATCGACCTGACCGTGTACATTCTGGAGCGTTGCGAACGCAATAATCAGCGCAAACGAAAAGAAAAGAAAGGATTGCGGCTTGAAGATCATGCCTTTGATTTTTCCGCGAACAAGATGCGGTCTGGGTTGCTCAAAAGATACTCCTTCAAGTCTGCCGCGGCAATAGTGGCGGCCGCGACCAATCTCAAATAGAATGCGCGCGCTCGTGTAACGCAAACTGTTAGTTTGCGATCCACCTTAAATTATCCCCGAGGAC
>CBFHBI010000742.1:0-2188 GCA_965653755.1 uncultured Blastocatellia bacterium | reverse complement strand
CTCGATCGCGATCGGCAGACGGTTCTGACGCGGCGGCAGCGGACAGGTCGCAAACTTCGTGAACGCGCACGGCGGGCTGTAGGCCTTGTTGAAATCGATGATCAAATGGCCTGCCGCGTCTGGTGGTCCAACGTAGAGGTAACGTCCCGCGGGATAAGTTTCTTTGCCGCTCGTTTTGTCAGCGATGATCATAAAGAAACGCGGTTCATTTTTCTCAGTCATCGCATCGAGCCGGTATTCCTTCCCATCAACTTCAAATTTCACCGCGCCGGGTGAGCTTTCCGAACTCTCCATCCCGAGCACATTCGTAATCGGCATCGGCTTCGGCGGATTGTAAGGCTCGAACTGGGCGTCGATGCGCCAGTCCTGATTTGTTGGATAAAACTCTGTACCTTTGAAGTTCAAGCGATCGGGGTTTTGTGAATCCTTCACGCGCAGGCCTAATTTGTCCCCGCGCTTGATTATCTGAAAGGTGAGCGAACCATAAGCCAGGATCGTGGGTTTGTCGTCGGCGTCCGATTTCATTTGTACCGTCGACTCAGTATTCGCGAAAGGCTTCCCATCGACCATGAAATCCTTGTTCACCGGAACGAAACCTACAAGGTTTGCGGGAACGAATTCCACCACGCCTTCGTGAAGTATGAAATTGCCGAGTGCCTCAGGAACTTTACCCGCTGGCAGAATCACATCCATCTTCGAATTGCTACCGCACCTATTGTCGCCCTCCTTTAACCAAAACAGACCAACGAGCGTCAACCAACCGGTTTCGCTGTTGAGTTCCTGCCAGCGCTCCTGATGCCACTGCTCAATCTCTTTCGCGTAAGCGGCTGCGTCGATGTGAGACTTCGGCTTGCGGCTGCACGAACCAACCAATATCAAGATCAAAAAAAGCGCAAGGAGAATCCCTGCGCTTTTTTGATTCGTGCGGTTTCGCATATGAATTTTGGAGTGCGCCGGCAGAGCGAAGCGGCGACGGCGCTTTGGATCGTGTCAGAACCGGGAGCGGTAGCGACCGGATTAGGATGCTACTGAGCATTAACGCGCGACGCGTTGCTGCTCAAAGAGAATTTCCAACATTCAACGCGGCCACATGATCCGGTCGCTATCGCTCCCGGTTCTGACACGGCGTCAAGCTGACGCCCTACAAATCTACTACCAGATCGCGCAGCGATCTTTCTCAGGCCGCACCATGGGATCGCCTTCCTTGCATTGAAACGCTTGCGCAAACTGCGGCAGATTGGACAACGGCCCGTTGACGCGAAACTTATTCAATGGATGCGGATCCTGCAGCGCGAGCAGACGCGCCAACTCCGGCCGCATATTGGCTGCCCAGCCGCGCGCGTAACCTAAAAAGAAACGCTGCTCAGGCGTGAAGCCATCGATGTTCCCGGGACGCGGCTTACCCTTCATCGATTGCTGGAAAGCCGCGTAGGCAATCACCAACCCGCCTAAATCCGCGATCGATTCGCCCTGGACCAGCGAGCCGTTTTCATTCAAACCTTTTTCGACTTCGAAGCTGTTGAATTGATCGACGATGCATTGCGCCTTCGCATTGAACGCTTGCCGGTCCGCATCGGTCCACCAGTTGGCGAGATTTCCGACCGGATCGAACTTCCGGCCCTCGTCGTCGAACCCGTGCGTCATCTCATGGCCGATGACCGACCCCATGCCGCCGTAATTCAAAGCGTCGTCCGCCGCCGGGTCGAAGTAAGGCGGCTGGAGAATGCCGGCGGGAAAAACTATTTCATTGTTCTGCGGATTGTAATAAGCGTTGACGGTTGGCGGTGACATGCCCCACTCCATGCGATCAGCGGGTTTGCCGATCTTGGCCCAGTCGCGATCTTCGTTGAACCGATTCACGCGAAAACGGTTGGTTTGATACGCGCTGCGATCGATGGTGAGCGCGGAATAGTCGCGCCACTTGTCCGGATAACCGATCTTGTTCATGAACGCGTCGAGTTTCGCGATCGCTTTTTTGCGCGTTTCGTCGCTCATCCAGCTCAACGTGGTGATGTCATTCTTCAGAGTGGCTTCGAGGTTGCGCACCATGGCCAGCGCGCGTGCTTTCGCTTCCGGTGAAAACGCCTTCTGGACATAGACCGCGCCGAGGGCTTCGCCCAGAGCGCCATCAGTTGCGGCCACGCAACGCTTCCAGCGCGGCAGGTTTTCCCTCGCTCCCGAAAGAACT
>CBFHBI010000741.1:0-2198 GCA_965653755.1 uncultured Blastocatellia bacterium | reverse complement strand
TCGATTGGAACGCCACCACCTCGCCCTACCAGCGAAGCTGCATTCACGAAGTGTTCGAGCAGCAAGCCACCCGGACACCGCGCGCGGAGGCTTTGGTCTTCGGCACTGAGCGACTCACTTACGAAGAGTTGAATGAAAAGGCCAACCGGCTAGCACATCACCTTCGCAGTCTGGGCGTTGGACCCGAGGTGCTGGTCGCCGTTTACATGGAGCGTTCGACGAGTTTGCTCGTCGCGTTACTGGCGATTCTCAAGGCGGGCGGCGCTTACGTGCCGCTTGATACGCGTTATCCGCCCACACGCATGGCGTTTATTTTGGAAGACACGGCGACGCCCGTGCTGTTGACCGACAGCCGTCTGTTGGCGCAACTGCCGGCTTCTCACGCGCAGGTGGTTTGTGTCGATCAGGATGACAACTTTGCCGGCCAAAGCGCGGCTTCCCCGAACACGCGTGTCGATCCTGACTACCTCGCTTATGTGATGTACACGTCGGGTTCGACTGGAATGCCAAAAGGCGTCGCGATCGAACATCGCAACGCGTGCGCGCTGCTGCATTGGGGCACGCAAGCGTTTGCACCCGAACGTTTGGCGGGCACGCTGGCCTCGACTTCAATTTGTTTCGATCTCTCGATCTTCGAACTCTTTCTTCCTTTATGCGTCGGCGGCAAAGTCATTCTTGCCGAGAATGCCTTACACCTGCCGTACTTGCCGGCAATTGCCGAACTGAAGCTGATCAATACGGTGCCATCGGCGATGGCTGAGCTACTTCGTGCTAACGCGGTGCCGTCTTCGGTGCGCACGGTTAATCTGGCCGGCGAGCCATTAAAGAATTCGCTGGTACAGGAAGTCTATCGCCAGACCAGCGCGGATCAGGTTTGGAATTTGTACGGCCCCACCGAGGACACGACCTACTCGACGGCGGCGCTGTTGGCCCGGGGCGCAAGCGAGCCGGTGACCATCGGCCGGCCCGTCATGAATAAACGCACATACATTTTAGACGAGCAGATGAATCCAGTTCCGCCAGGCGTTCCAGGAGAACTGATGATGGGCGGCGACGGCGTCGCGCGCGGCTACCTCAACCGCGCGGATTTGACGGCAGAGAAATTTATTCCCGACCCGTTTTCTGCCGATCCCGGCGCCCGTCTTTACCGCACCGGCGACCTCGCTCGCTTTCTGCCAAGCGGTGAGATCGACTTTCTGGGACGCAAAGATCGGCAGGTGAAGATACGCGGGTTCCGCATCGAGCCCGACGAGATTGAAGCGCACTTGCTCGCGCATTCCGGCGTCCGCGATGCGGCCGTCATCATCAACGACCAATCGCCGGGTGACGAGAGTTTGTTGGCCTTCGTCGTGGCTGCGGAACAGCCGCTGACTATCGATCAGCGGGAGCAACTAGCCGCCGAACAGTTGGCCGGTTGGGAAGAGGTCTTCAACGGCAAGACTGCCGAGCAGGCAATTGAGACAGCCGATCCTTTGTTCAATACGACCGGCTGGGTAAGCAGCTACGACGGAAATCCTCTGCCGGAAAAACAGATGCGGGTATGGGCCGCTGACATTGTCGAACAGGTCTTGCGACTGCGTCCTCAACGCATCCTGGAAATCGGTTGTGGGACCGGCATGCTCTTGTTTCAACTTGCGCCGCGGTGCGAACTCTACCTGGGCACGGACTTTTCGCAGGCTTCACTCAACTATGTTCAGGCGCGCATTGCGCCAGATGCACAGAAGTTTGGCCATGTGACATTGGCGAAGAGATCGGCGGATGATTTTCATGACATCGAAGCGGACTCGTTCGACGCCGTCATTCTCAGTTCGGTCGTGCAGTACTTTCCCAGCGTCGATTATCTGCTGAAGGTTTTGGACGGGGCCGTGCGCGCAGTTCGTCCCGGAGGTTTCATTTTGCTTGCCGACGTGCGCAGCCTGCATCTGCTGAAGGCCTTTCACACCTCGGTGCAACTGCACAAAGCTGAAGCGGGCGTGACTTTGAGCGAGTTAGAAGCGCGCATCCAGAAGCACTCGTTGCAAGAGGAAGAGTTGTTTATCGCGCCCGATTTCTTTGCTGCTCTGCCGCACCGGTTTCCAAAGATCGGCGACGCGCGGGTGCGGCTGGAACGAGGAAGCGAACAAAACGAATTGAACAAATTTCGTTACAGCGCGCTGTTGCGAGTAGGCAGTGAGCGAAACGGCGAGGCCGCGCATGTG
>CBFHBI010000740.1:0-2206 GCA_965653755.1 uncultured Blastocatellia bacterium | reverse complement strand
AATTCGCGGCGCTGTTCCTCTTAGCGGCGCTCATCATCTGGCTTTTTGGACGGAAGCTTGACTGGCACCAGGTTAAGTTGGCCGTAGAAAAATCAAACTGGCGGCTCATCGTTATCGCCGTCGTCATTATTCTTCTGGCCTATCTTTGGCGCGTAGTGCGCTGGCAAGCCTTTCTGAGACCTTTGACCCCGACCAGCTTGCGCCAGGTTTGGATCGCCACCTGTGTCGGCTTCGCCGCCGTTTTGACGATTGGTCGCGCAGGTGAGGTGGTGCGTCCGTTGGCGTTGCCCATGCGGGATAGTCGAGTCAGGCCGGCCGCGTCATTTGTCACGATCATGATCGAGCGACTATTCGACACGATAACCGTCGTGCTGATGTTCGCCGTTAATCTTCTCTGGTTCACGCCAGCCGCTTCGGCGGCCGAAATCGGCTGGGTCCGCATCGTCGGATTCGGTTTTTTGGCCCTCCTCTTCATCGGTATCATCTTCCTCATCTGGTTCAGAGTTCGGTCTGCCAGTTTGATCGGCTGGTTGGATGGCCGCATCAGCGCGCGATCTGGCCTGATACTTCGAATCAAGCGCGGCTTGTTGAGCACGCTGGAGCAATTGGCCACCGCCCTGGGTGTGCTCTCCGACGCTCGTCTGCTAGGAACTACGATTTTTTGGTCCGCCGTTTTGTGGGGCTCCGTGGTCGCGGCAAACTTGCTGGTATATCGCGCCTTCGGAATTCCTTTTGGCATCACCCAGGTCATTTTTGTTCTCGGGTGGTCCATGGTCGGGTCCGTGGTGCCGACGCCAGGTGGAGCGGCGGGCGCATTTCACGCCGCGACGGCCGCAGCGATGATTCTGTTGGGAGTCGGCCGGGATCAGGCTGCCGCAATTGCCATCGTGCTGCACCTCGTGGACTTTGGTCCTGCCGCAGTCTTCGGCGTGTTCTACTTCCTGCGTGGCGACGTGAATTTGGCGCGCTTGCGATCGCTGATGTCTGTCGAGACTGTCGAGCATGCAGTCGAAGACGAGCCGGTAGTCGCCGCCGAACGCGCTTAGGTACGCACGCCTCCGGCATTGCGCTAACTGAAAGGCACGCCAGACGCGTGCGCATCGAGTGAGGTAAGAAAAAATGAAATGCCCTTTTTGCGGTTTCCTCGAAGACAAAGTAGTCGATTCGCGCGAATCCCGTGAAGGCGACGCGATTCGCCGGCGGCGGGAGTGCCTGAAATGTGAGCGGCGCTTCACGTCATATGAACGCATCGACGAAATCCCCTACATGGTGATCAAGAAAGACGGCCGGCGCGAGACCTTCGACCGTAACAAAGTCATGGCCGGACTGTTACGAGCCTGTGAAAAGCGTCCCGTACCGTCATCAAAGCTCGACGGCATCGTCAACGCTGTCGAGAAATACGTCCAGGAATCGCCCGAGCGCGAACGGCCCACGAGTAAGATTGGAGAACAGATCATGCGACGATTGAAAGAGCTGGACAAAGTCGCGTATGTTCGCTTCGCGTCCGTTTACCTCGAGTTCGAGGACGTGTCGGAATTCATGACAGAACTGAAAACGCTCGTGCGTGCGCGACAAGCGCGGTAACAGTTGGGAGTGGAATGGTTAAGAGTACCGGCGCAGCAGGTCTCGAACGGATCGAATTGAAACAGCTCGCGGAGCGGGTCGGCAGGATTTATTCCGTTCTGCGTGAGGCCGTCGAAGTTGAACTCACGCCGCTCGCCGCATTCAAACCCGCAGCCGACGTCTGCGAAACGGCTGACTCTGTTTGCGTGCGGATCGAACTCCCGGGCGTCGCGGCGAATCAAATCAAGGTGGCGCTGACGAGCGAAAAAATTCACATCTATGGTGAAAAGAAGAAACGGAATCCGCGCCAGAAGATCGTCTCGCACTTGTGTTCTGAGCGGAACTACGGACGTTTCAGTCGGATCGTGCCGTTGCGTTGGACCATTAGCGTGAAAGACAGCACCGCCGAATTGAAGGATGGCGTGCTGGTGATTCATTTGCCGAAGCTCAAGGATCGCCGCGGGTCGGAATTCAAAGTGCCGATCAAAGAAATTGAGTAAATAAAAAATGCCAGACAATATCAACGACGAGATTTCAGTCGCGATGGAAGCCGCAGAACCCGATCTGGCGCTGCAGATTCCCAACGATTTGCCGCTGCTGCCGCTGCGCGACATCGTGATCTATCCATTCATGATCGTGCCGC
>CBFHBI010000739.1:0-2230 GCA_965653755.1 uncultured Blastocatellia bacterium | reverse complement strand
GCAGACCCGTCGCAACAGCCGGCTCCCAAACCGGATGTAGTGAGCGATCGAATTTGGTCAATGGAAAGACCGGCGGAGCCGGTTGAAGACAGTGCGCCGATCGCGTCCAGTCAACCGCCGGAAGACGTCGCCCCTCCGCTTCAAACAGCAGAGCCAAAGCCGACGTCGGAAGCCGTCCCAGCGTACAGTGGGCAATACTCTGCCCCGCTCGGCAGGACGCGAAGATACGGAGTTGCCGAACCTGACTTGCCGATCGAGGTCAGCGAAGATGAACGCCGGCTGCACAATGACGCGCGTCGTTTTGCGCGCTTGCTGGTTTCGGAAATCAAACTCTACAACGAGCCGAAAGTGCAGGAAGGTCGGAACAAAGGCGATCTCTATGAACGTCTGCGTGACGACATCGATCGTTCGCGGCAGATGTACGACAAACGCGTCGCGCCGCCGGTCGCCGCGCGTCACGATTATTTCCACCAGGAGTTAGTGAACACGCTCGCTGAGGGAGACGTGAGTAAGCTCGGCATGAGTTATCCCGGCGCCAGCGTGGCTGCTTGATTAGCGGAAGAATTTTCCGCAGATTACGCAGATTACGCAGATTGTAAGACAGCAAATACGAAGCCTGATTTCTTTTGTCCGCTAGCCGAACTTATGGCGTGCCGAAGCGGCGCCGATATTCCGCCGAGTTGATGAATGCCTTGACCATTTCCGCGGCGATGAAGTCGCCATTGAATTGATTTAACTTCGTCAGCCAGAAGTCAAAGCCGGTGTAATCAGTATCCTGACCGCCGTTGGGATCGCGCCGCAAGTAACCAAAGTATTGCATCAACACGAACGCGCGGTTCTGTTCCGAATTGAAGACAGTTGTGTTTTCGGCGATGTCGCGCAGGGCGCGTGCGCGCGCCGCTCCGTCGCTCGTGTTGGCGGCGCCGCTAAATTCGTTGATGGCCTTCGCGCGATCGGAATCATTCGCCGGCACGCCTGCGTTGTTCGCGAGCCGGTTGACGAATGCTGACGGTATCAAAGTGGTTGGGTAGCCGTTCGTCGGATCGGTAAATCGCGCGCGCTGCACGAACGCCAGGCTGAACGCGTTCTTGTTGTCATCGAGTTGTTGCTGCCAATTGCCCTGATTCACTACCACGCCATTTCCAATTTGCTTCACGTCGGGAATGAACTCGCTGAACCGAACCACCGGCGCAGCGATGTTATGTGCGCCGCCGAAGGTTGAGATCGCGTTTGCATCGCCGTAGGCCGCTTTGTACATGCGCTCGACCAGATAACCTGTCTGCTGAAATTCAATCGACAGGAAGTACGCGCCCGAAGTGTTGACGCGCCTTACGTCGATGCAGGCTTGGTCCGTGCCGCAGGAGTTTATTTGGTTCGTCCAGAAAGCTAGTCCGGCATCGTCGGGTTGGCGGTTAAGAAAATCGAGATAGTGCTGCCAAACGAAAACCTGCGCCGCATCGATCGCGTTCGGCTTTGCCTGATCGCCGTCGAGAATGCCATTGCCTTCGCGATCTATACTCATTCTGCGACCGGCGCCCACCGGCACGCCGATAAAAGTAAGTTCAGACCCGTCGTCTGCGGCTTGTAGGAGTGTCTGTGACGTAACGGGCGCATCAGCTTGCCGATCGGCCTGAAACTGGCCGCCCGCAAATAGAAAGCTGCGCAACGATCCTTTGTAGATCCCTCTGACGACCAGATCGCAATTGCCGGCCGCGGCCTGCGACATCAACAAGTTCACGCGATCGGTCACCGCGGCAGTGCCTTTGTTGCCGCCGTTGACGGTTGCCTGCAGTCCGACCGCGGGCGCGGTGCCGGTATCGAACGCGAGCACAAACTGTTCGAGGTCGCGCCGCTGATTGTCGTTTTGAAAATTGAAAACTGGCGCATGCAGAAAATCAAAAAGCGTATCGGTCGATCCGTCGTGAATAAATCCGAAGCCACTGAGTTGCTCACCCGGCGCATTCACCATCCCCAGCTTTTGATATTCGCCGCGCAGCTGCGGCACTTTGAAGTCCTGCGATTCGCCTAGCGCGGCCGCCGGAATGATTAGCTTGTGAGTGCCCGGGCCGACCGGCAAGGCCGCGTGGCATTGATTACAAGTAAAGACACCACCGTCGAAGGTGGTTGAATTAAAAAGTTGCTGGCCGCGCGTGGCGCTCGGGCCAGTGGCCGGATTGGGCAGCGTGCGATCGAGGTTCTCGTTGGGATTGGGCGGATAAGTGAGCGTCTG
>CBFHBI010000738.1:0-2235 GCA_965653755.1 uncultured Blastocatellia bacterium | reverse complement strand
CATGGTTCGCGGCATCATCGGGCCGACGCCTTTGCCATTACTCAATTATTCGAACCCGGAAATGTCGATGGCGCTGTCGCGATTGCTCGGCGAAGATAAGTTTGAGCTGATTCAAGTTGAAAGCATGCACTTGATGAATTATCTCCCGATCATTCGCGACCGGAGCAATCAGACACTGGTTGTCTGTGATTGGCATAACGTTGAATCCGATTTGATGCGCCAGTACGCCGAACATGAGCTCAATCCTGCGCGCCGCACCTACGCGCGTCGAACCGCGCGTTTGATGCAGAGGGCCGAGCAACAAGCTCTGAAAGCATTCGACGCGCACATCGCCGTGAGTGATGCAGATGCAGAACGGCTTAACGCTATCAACCCTGACGCGCGAGTATTCGTGATCGAAAATGGCGTCGATGCCGCTTCGTATGCAGACAAACAATCAGGCGAGAAGAATCGCATTGTGTTCGTGGCGTCGATGGACTATCACGCAAACATCGACGCGGCCAGGACTTTCGCGCGCGACGCGTGGCCGAAACTTCACGCACAGCGGCCCGAGCTGCGCTTCACCATCGTCGGACGGAATCCACCCGCTGACATAGCAACCCTCGCGTCGCGCCCAGGAATTGAAGTGACCGGCAGCGTGGACGATGTTCGCCCGTATTATCGATCTGCTCGTGCTGCCGTGGTTCCGTTGAATGTCGGCGGTGGCAGCCGCTTGAAAATTCTTGAAGCAATGGCTGCCGGTGTCCCGATTGTTTCGACCAGACTAGGTGCGGAAGGTTTGGATGTGAGCGACGGCGAAAATATTTTATTGGCCGATTCGCCGGCACAATTCGTCGAGCCACTCAAACGTTTGCTGGACGATGCAGAACTGCGCGCACGTCTGATTCGCGGCGGTGAGGCGCTCGCCCAGGAACGGTATGATTGGTCAATCCTGGGCGCGAAACTGATCGGGCACTACGAAAACCTTTTGGCGGCGAAACCAGCATGAAGATTCTTTCGGTTGTTGAAGCCACAAACGTAAACGCCGTCGCCAAGTTGGTCCTGGACTTCTTCGTCACAGCTCGTGAACTCGCCGCGTCCTGTAGTGACTTTCCCGAGGTCCAGGGTTCAATCGTCACGTTTGATCGCGCGCAAGAACCGAACGATTTCATTTCGGCTGCGCACGCCGCAGGTATCGAAGTCGACGTCATTCCTGAGCGTCGCCGATTTGACTTAGCGGTGCTTTCGACATTGAAAGAAGTGATTTCGCAGCGCGCTCCGGAGATCATCGTTACCAATTCGGTAAAGTCGCATTTTCTTCTGTGGCGATCAAAGTTATGGAAGCACACTCCGTGGGTCGCATTTCATCATGGCTACACGACCACCGATCGAAAGATGCAAGTTTACAATCGTTTCGATCGCTGGTCCTTACCGAAAGCCGACCTGGTCGTGACTGTCTGCAACGCATTCGCTCACGAACTCACTGCCGTCGCTGGTGTGTCGCCACAAAAGATCCGCGTGCAGCACAACTCAATTCGGCCGGCGTCAGCGCCTCCGCCGGAAGAAGTTCGTGTGTTGCGGGAGCGTCTGCGAATTACGCCGGATCAACACGTCATTCTCTGCGTCGGCCGTTTTTCGAAAGAGAAGGCACAAGCTGATTTGATAGAGGCCTTCGTAAAATTGCGTCAGACGAATGCCGGGCTCAACTGCAAACTCCTGATTGTTGGCGATGGTCCAGAACGCGCTCCGTTAGAAGCCAAAGCACGCGAGACCGCATTTGCAGATCGAATTATCTTTACGGGACAAGTCGCCGACGTGCGTCCCTTTTACGCCATTGCCGACGTCTTCGTGCTGCCGTCACACAGCGAGGGGTCGCCAAACGTTTTGTTGGAAGCGATGGCCGCGCGCGTGCCGATGGTCGCGACTGAGGTCGGCGGCATTCCGGAGATTGTAGAGAATGAAACCAGCGCACTGTTGGTCCGGGCTAAAGAACCGACAGCGTTGGCAGCCGCGATTGTGCGGCTGCTGTCTGACGCGAGTTTGAGAGTGAGACTGACCGACGCGGCGGCAGAGCTGATTGCGAGAAACCACACGCCTGAACAATACGTTGAGGCTCTGATTAAACTTTATACGGACGTGGCGATTCGTCGATCTTAATGGAGCGCGGACATCCTTGTCCGCAAAGCGCGCGGGGCGCGCTCATCTCTTGTGGAGAGACCGAAGCCATTGTTCGCGCTGCGCGCTCATGCGGGCACG
>CBFHBI010000737.1:0-2240 GCA_965653755.1 uncultured Blastocatellia bacterium | reverse complement strand
AGCGCCGCGATAAATAGATGTCAGAACCCGGAGCGGTAGCGACGGGATCAAGTGACTTTTTATTTTCAAGAGAGATGCCTGGCCTGAAAGAAAGCGAACCGTCGTTTCTGCGACTCGTGCAGTCCGGCGAGCTACAACGTCGCGTCGAAGCGCTGGAAGCCTTGCTCGAACGTTGCACCGTCTGTCCGCGCGACTGTCTCAACAACCGCTTGAAAGATGAAATCGCTGCTTGTTACTCAGGGCGTCTGCCGATCGTCTCTTCATACACCGCGCATTTCGGCGAAGAGCCGCCGCTAACGGGCACCCGCGGCGCGGGCAATATCTTTTTTGGGAATTGCAACTTGCGTTGTGTCTATTGTCAAAACTATCAAATCTCGCAAGCGCACAAAGACCAGATCAAGAATCAGGTGACGCATGAGCGCCTGGCCGAAATGATGCTCGAGCTACAAGCCCGTGGCTGTCACAACATCAATTTCGTTTCGCCGACGCACTTCGCGCCGCAGATGGCGCGCGCAATTTTGATCGCCGCCGAAAAAGGTCTGTGTCTGCCAATCGTTTACAACACGAATGCCTACGATTCAGTCGAAGTCTTGCGACTGCTCGATGGCATCGTTGACGTTTATCTTCCCGATTTGAAATACGCGGAAGATGAAGCCGGTTTCCTTTATTCAAAGGTACGCAGCTATGCGTCCGTTTCACGCGCCGCAATCGCGGAGATGTTTCGCCAGACCGGGGACGAACTGGTTTATGACGAGCACGGTGTGTTGCAGCGCGGCCTTGTCATTCGCCTGCTGGTGCTGCCCAACGACATCGGCGGCTTGCGTGACTTACTCAAATGGATTCACGGCGAATTGAGTCCTCGCGTCGCCGTCTCGCTGATGGCCCAGTACTATCCGACCAACGTTGCGGGCACCAACCAGCGCTACACACTTTTGTCGCGACGCATCACCGAATCAGAATGGCTGCGCGCCGCCGGCGCCCTTGAAGAATTCGGAATGGAAAACGGCTGGATGCAGGAGTACGACGGCGCCGCGTTTTATTACCGTCCCGACTTCAACGATAGCGAGACGCCGTTTCGCGATGTGCGAGATTTCGTTTTGCCTACTTCGTGATCGGCAGTTGCGGTCGACGCGGTGGGGGCGCGGCCTCCTGCTGTTCATCGGCCACGCTCTGAAGCACGTCTTCGTAGATCTTGATTTTGCTCGCCTGCTTCATTCTATTCGCCACCGAAGTCAAATAATCTTCGAATACCTGGTTCTTGCGATCGCTCAGCGCCTGTTGCATCAACGAATCGCGTTGCTTGGCATATTCAGTCAAGTCCGCGTCCGTCTTTTTGTTGACGCCAATCACCAGATAGTTTGAATTGAGGAAGATGGGTTGCAACACGTCGCCCGCCTTGGCGGCGTAAAGCGGATCGTCGATGAGCACACTGGATCCCGCTTCGCCCAGCGGCGTTCCGAGTTTGTAATTAGCCTCGGCCTTTGTTTCGAGACCGGCTTTCTCGGCCGCAGCTTTCAAATCACCGGGCGATTTAGCCGCCGCCACGATCTCCTTCGCCTTCTGTTCGAGCATGCCCTTGGCTTTCTCATCTTTGACCGCGGCGCGAACTTTGTCTTTGACTTCGTCGAAGTCGGGGATCCGCGGCGGTTTTTGTTCGACCAACATCGGCACGGCAAAACCGTTCTTGATGCCGACGCGCTCACCGACATCGTTCGGGTTATTCAAAGGTGCGATCGCGCCTTCGAACTGTTGCGAGTTGCCGATGTTCGGCACGTCATCACCCGGTTTGATGAACGGCGTCACGCGCACCATGTCGGCTGGATTCATGTTGGCCTGGGCCGCGAACTCCTGCGCTACTTTCTGGGGATCTTTTGTCTCCTTCAAACGATCCTCGACCTGCTGGGCGATCTTCTGCGCCACGGTGTAGCCGCGTCGATTACGCAACGAGACTTCTATTTCTTTTTTGGCATCTTCGAATGTTTTCGGCACCGGATCGCCGCGACGAAGAATGTAATAAGCGTTTTTGTATTTGATCGGATCGGTTACTTCGCCCGGTTGCATGTCGAGGACCTGCAGATAAGGATCGTCTTTCTTGTTTACGTCCTTTTTGACAATGCCATTAACCCAGCCGCCGTTCTTGGCAGTGTTCGGATCCTCAGAGTTGCCCTTCGCCAGATCCGCAAAAGCTTGCTCACTGACAGTTTCTCCTCCGGCGCGAGCTTTGGTCACCAAGCCGTCAG
>CBFHBI010000736.1:0-2241 GCA_965653755.1 uncultured Blastocatellia bacterium | reverse complement strand
TGTTTCTGGCGGTGGCGCCGACGACGAACCACACGTTGATGAAAGTCGAGTTGTTGGTCGCGGAATGGAAGGCCCACGCGTTCACACACTTTCGTCCGGGATTACAGGCTGAACGTTCGTATCAGACCCCCAAGCAACGTGGCGCGCTGGCGACCGACTACATCACTTCGGGCGCGCGCTGTGAAACTGCGGCGGGGAAAATAACGCGTGACGAAGTCATCGCCGTCATCAATATCGACGACAAACGAATTACGGGTAATCCAACCTTGGAGGTGTTCGGATCGGGCGGATTGATGACGCGCATCAACCTCGGCCAAGTACCGAGCTATGCGTGCCGCCATTATTTGCTTTCGGAACTTCTATCTGAAAGAATTGGCGCGCACGATTTGACGCTGCGTCTCGTCGATGAAAGCACGACGTTGCTGATGTCGATCGTACATCTTGACTACCTGCGACGCGACCTGGCGATGGATCACGGTTCGGATCGGTTTTCGACTTTTGTTGATTATCCCTGCGAGGCCGGCAAGTAGTTTAATTTTATAATCACCCGCTTAGTCCTGAGTAAGTCTAATTGATTAATCCGAGGAGCCCTATGAAGAAGATTTTTGCAGTGTGCGCCCTAATCTGTCTGTTTGCCGTCGCCGCTGTAGGTCAAAAGAGCAAGCCCTGGACCGAATGGTCGGTGAAGGATGCGGAAAAAATTCTTAACGATTCTGCCTGGGGGCAGACGCAAACCGAGGAGAGTGGATCTGAATCCACGCAGACGTCGGCCATCACTTCAACCACGGCCGCGCGCGAAAAGAATGTCCGTTCCGCCGATGCCGCCGCCAACAGCGCCGAATCCGGCGAAACGAAATCCGCGCCGTCGATTCACTACCGCGTGCGCTTCCTGTCGGCGAAACCGATTCGCGCGGCGTTTGTGCGCATGGTCGAATTACAGGGAGCTCCGGCCGAGCGGGTGGCCCAGCTCAAACCGTTCGTCGATCGTGATTTTGGCGACTACATCGTGGTCACGATTACGCCGGAAGGAGATCGCCGGCGGCTCATGCCTGTGCAGCAGGCGCTCTCGACCGCCGACGAGACGGTGCTAAAACAAACCACCTATCTTGAACGCAAAGATGGAAAGCGCGTCGCGCTCGCGCAGTACCGAGCACCTGGCCAGGATGGTTTGGGCGCGAAATTTATTTTTCCGCGGACACTCGATGGCCAGCCATTCATCGACGCGGGCGCCGGCGAAGTAAAATTTGGCATCGAACTGGGCAAGGCGCTCAAGATCAATCGTCGTTTCAAAGTCAACGACATGATGTACGACGGTAAGCTTGAATTCTAAACTGTTCGCGCCTTAACAAATGCGACTGAACTCGATGATTTGCAGAACTCTTCGCTGCCTGGCCGCAATCGCTTTCGGATTGAGTGCGATCTGCATCGCTGCCGCGCAGAACTACACTTGGATGGAGTTGCCACAGAAGGACGCGCAAAGGTTGCTGGCGAATTCGCCCTGGTCGCAGACGCAGGTCGATACGGACGTTTCCGAAATGTTTTATTCGCCGACCCGTCAGGGTTCTGCCTCAGCCGGTCGATCTAACGCGCCGAACTACACCGAACAGCAAAACATCAACAACAATCGCGCGGATCGCGGCGCCGTCAATCAGTCAGTCAACATCAGCTATCGCATTTCTTTTCTTTCCGCGCGTCCGGTGCGCCAGGCTTTCGCGCGTATGATTCTCGCTACGCAGCATGAGTCAAACGACAAATTGGCTAAGGACCTGCAGGCCTTCGTCGAGCGCGACTTCAGTCCGTACATTGTAATTGCCGTTAACCCCGATTCATCAGATAGACGCTTTCTTGGCCCGATCATGCAACAGATTAACAGTGCGACGAGCGGGACTTTGAAAAATAGTGCCTACCTGGAACGAGCGGATGGGAAGCGTCTGTTCCTGGCTCAGTACTCGGCGCCGATTTCCGACGGCTTGGGTGCGAAGTTTATTTTTCCCCGCATGGTCGACGGCGTGCCGTTCCTGGCGGCCGACAGCGGAACAGTCAGGTTCTTTGCGCAGTTCGGCGATACCTTCAAATTGGATATGCAGTTCAAGGTCGCAGACATGTTCTTCGATCAAAGACTAGAGTATTGAATGTGCCAGTCTGCTTCTGGCGCAGTTTCAAGAAAGGAAGCCTCCAATGAAATTTCCAAATCTCATCTTTGTTCTCGCCCTGCTCGCGGCCGGCGCACTGGTAACCGCT
>CBFHBI010000735.1:0-2242 GCA_965653755.1 uncultured Blastocatellia bacterium | reverse complement strand
TTCGTTTTTTGGCGGTCGTTGCCGCGGCCAATTTTTACGCGCTCTCTGTGTCTGGGGCCGGGAATCGCCCGCCTCTAAACTGTATATTTAAGATAGGGGACTAGCTAGCAGTTGACTCGCCCGCCGAAGCCGTATTTAATAACTTATGTCCGGTCAAGCAACAAAGTCGTGGTGCATAGCCTGCGAGGGTTGGCGCGAGTGCAGAGAATCTGCGGAGACGGGATCAAGGAGCAGTGAATCTCCACAATGAATCGAATCAGGGTCTGCGGCGCCGCCACGCTCTTGCTGGCAACCGCGGTCTCTGCACAGCGCCGGAAGTCACCGCGGGTCAGTACGACAGCGGTCGGCGACCTCTTTCGCACGAACTGTGCTCGCTGCCACGGCGCCGACGGCCGTGGTGATACCCCTTTGGGTGAGACCTACAACGCACCGGACTTTACTGACGCGAAGTGGTGGCGGCTGAATGCCAGCACCACCACGCGTGCAAAGCTGCTTTCAGTGGTGACGCATGGCAAAGGCGAAATGCCGGCATTTGAGAAAAAGCTCACGCGTCGTCAGATCGAGTCACTGGTTGATTATATTCGGCGCTTTCGCGGATCTAATTAGCCTCTGATTCCGGCCTCGGAACTTGTGGTGATGTGTTGATGCGTCTCCCCGCAGTCGAGGAAGTTTTGCAATCGCCCGCAGCTGACCAGGGACTGATCTGCGCAGTCGATCTGGGCGGCACCCACCTTCGCGTCGCAACTATCGACACTGCCGGAAAATTCATAAATCGTCTCAAGCAAAGAACTCCGCTGACAGATGATCCGGGAGATATTGTCCGTGCGCTTGCTAAGGCGCTCAGAGATTGTCAGCAGGTTAGCGCGGCACGCGATCAGATCGGCTCGTTGTCGATCGTTGTTCCCGGCGTGGTCGACGCGGAAACCGGGAAGGTTATTAAAGCTCCGAACCTACCCTGCCTGGACGGATTTCATCTGGCCGGCGCCCTCGCGGATGAGTTGCACCTTCCGGTGATTTTGGCGAACGACGGCAATGCCGCAGCCATTGGAGAGATGTGGCAAGGCGGAGCGCGCGGACGCCGCAGCTTTCTATTCGTCACGCTGGGCACAGGCGTCGGCGGCGGAATAATTCTGGACGGCAAACTGTGGCGCGGCGCTAACAACTCAGCGGCAGAGATTGGCCACATGAGTGTTGAGCCGTTCGGCGGCGTCGCCTGCGGATGCGGAAGTCGTGGATGTTTGGAAGTCTACGCCTCGGCCACGGCCATTGTGCGGATGGCTCGCGAAGCAAAGCCGCGATATCCTGCTTCATCCTTGAACGTCGAAGAGGGATTGACTGCGGAAGACGTCTATCGCGCCGGTAAGCAAGGCGATGCGCTCGCAATTGAAGTGTTCCATCGCATGGGCGCGTATCTTGGTGTCGGCCTCGCGAACCTCATCAATATTCTGAATCCCGAAATGATTGTAATCGGCGGAGGCGTGGCCGACGGCTGGGATCTCTTTGAAAAGGACGTGCGTCACCAAATCGACGAGTACGCGTTCCCGCTACCAGCGTCGCAAGTCCAGATAGTACTCGCCGAGTGTGGCGACGACGCTGGATTGCTCGGCGCGGCGCTACTTGGATTTTGGGAACAATCGCAGCGTGAAGTTCCGGCCCTTCTCAACCACAGTTAGAACATTAATCCGAAGCGAGCCTCCACTAACGATTATGACTTGGATCAAGACAAAGTCGACGGACGAAGACGAAGAGGTTCGTCGCGCAGTCGAAGCGCAACGCGCATTGTATCCGGGAGAATATTCGACACCGGTCCACCCGATTGGCGACGGCGAGACTTCACAGATTGTTGCTTCGCATAGCTTGATTCCGGCGGCACTCCATCACGCGTTCGCCACTTTTGGGGTGTTGATGCAAACGGACCTGCCGCTTTCCCGGCGCCAGCAAGAGATGATTACCACGGTGGTCTCGGTCACCAACCGTTGTCATTATTGAATTGAATCACACGCGGAGTTTCTGCGTCGCGTCACTCTGGATGAAGACTTGGTTCGTAAGCTTCAGGAAGACTATACAGCCGCACCTATTTCGGCGGCCGAGCGGGTGATGCTTGATTATGTCGTGCAGCTGACAAAGGACGCGACCCGAATCACCAGTCAGAGTCATGAGGGTTTGCGCGCAGCAGGTTTCAACGATCAGGCGATTCTGCAGATGACCTTGATTGCTGCCTGGTTCAATTACATCAATCGGG
>CBFHBI010000734.1:0-2251 GCA_965653755.1 uncultured Blastocatellia bacterium | reverse complement strand
AGCCAGTGCCTGCTGAATCAGCGACTGCACGTTGCGCTTGGTCGCCTCGACCTTCTCTTTATCGCGCAACTCCAATTCAGGCAGCACGCGCACGCGGCCGCGCAGAAACGGTTCAGCCTGTTCCCAGGCCATCAATTGCACGCGATCGATGCCTTGCACGATCAAGTGCAAAGTGTCTTCGACGCGTTCCATCCGCTTAATCTGGACCAGCGTGCCGACTTCGTAGAGATCTTCCTGCTTCGCATCGCCTTCGCCGGTCTTTTCAGGCCGCACACTGATGCACGCGATCAGTTTTTCTTCGCTCGCCAAAGCCGCTTCGACCGCCGCCATCGACCCCGGTCGTCCGACTGAGAGCGGCACCATCGTCTCGGGAAACAGCGTGGTGTTCTGCAAAGGCAGCACCGGAATGACAAAGGGCACGCCCTCCGGTTTCTTCACCTGCGGATTCGCATTCAATTGATTCGGGTTATCTTCTGCCATGTTGGAAGTTCGCGTTATCTTCGCGCCGCGCGCGCCTGTTCCTGTTCCTCGCGCAAACGCAAAATCAAAAGACCGTCGCGATAGTCGCGTTCGATTGAGGCATGTTCGATCGAACGAGGGAACCTAATCATCTTTTCAAAACGGCTGTAAGTAATCTCAAGTTGATAGTGCGAGATGCCTTCGCCACAAGTGCCGTCGCGCCGGGACCCGCTGATGCGCAGCAGATCGCCGTCGATGATCACGTCAACGTCGGTTGGTTTGACGCCGGCCAGATCGACCTTGACGATCCAGCCATCGCTGCTGCGATAGACATCGGCGGCGGGACACCACAAGCGACCCGAAGGCCGCCGATGGCGGTCATCACGAATTAAGCGGAAATAACGATCAAGCGATTCGCCGGACATGGTAATAGCTCCGTTTCCATTTCATCCGAGGGATTCAGGGGTCTTTAATTGAATTATAAAGCTTCTGCGCGCAGATGTCAGTTCCGTCGTGATGACAAACCATTTTGGAGTGCGCCGGCAAAGCGTAGCGGCGACGGCGCTTTGGATTCTGGCTCTCTTGAATTTAAGAGTAGGCGATCCAAAGCGGCGTCGCCGCTGCGCTCTGCCGCCGCACTCCAAATCACCAGCGGTGATAAGCCGGATGGCCCGGCTTCACGGCAACGAATGTTCCTCGACACGTCGCACAGACCTTGTCGTGCGCGATCAACTCGCCTTCGACGATCGCGCGGTCATCAGTTGACTCCACCACGCGCGCCCGCATGTGTATCGGCTGATCGGTTGGCGTCGGACGCTTCAGCGTGATGGTGTAATCGGCCGTCACGGTGCAGGGAGGATGATCGGCCCCGGCTTTTTTCATCAGGTGATACGCCGCGGCCCAATTGCAGTGACAATCGAGCAAGGTGCCGATGATGCCGCCGCTCAACATCCCGGGAAATGCTTCCTGATAAGTCTGCGGCTCGAACGTGGCAACGACTTCATCGCCAACGGGGAAACTGCGGATGTGCAAGCCCTGCTCGTTCGCCGGGCCGCATCCAAAACAAGCCATCTGCGGTGCGTAAGTTTCCTGGAGACTTTTTTCGTTCATGGTTTCGTCGTTGCCACGCCCTTCCTTACGGTCGGGCTACTGCCCCGATCGCTGCGCGCGCAACTGCTCGCGCAATTTAAATCGCTGGACCTTGCCAGTCGCAGTGTACGGCAACTCATCGATGAAAATGTAACGGCGCGGCTGTTTGAATCGCGGCAGCGCACTCGCACACAAATCGCTTACCGCCCGCTCAATGTTTTCCATACTCGCGGTTTTATTTGCCGCCACCACAAACGCGCACACGCAGGACAATCCATCCTTATCGAACCCTTCTACCACGGCAGCCGCGCGAATATGCTCGCTCTTCAACAGCACGCCTTCCACTTCAACGGGAGAAACCCATTGACCAGTCGGCTTGAAGCAATCGTCACTGCGGCCCATATGCCACCAAAAATCGTCCGCATCCTGCCGATAGAGATCGCCCGTGCGCACCCAACCATCGACAAAGGTGTGCGCAGACACCTCTGGACGCTGCCAATATCGCGAAGCAGCGCTACCGCCGCGAATCCATAAGTTTCCAACTTCACCCGTCGGCGTCGGCACACCATCATGATCGATCAGGCGGGCTTGATATCCATTCAGCAACTTGCCGCTGCTGCCATAACGCACGTCGCCCGAATGATTCGATATGAACATGTGCAGCATTTCAGTCGAGCCGATGCCGTCGAGAATGTCGACGCCG
>CBFHBI010000733.1:0-2252 GCA_965653755.1 uncultured Blastocatellia bacterium | reverse complement strand
ATTATCGACCGCGGCGGGCGTAGCGCGACCGGGCATCGTGCATCGGCTCGACAAAGGAACGTCAGGATTGCTGGTCGTCGCCAAGACAGAGGCCGCGCACGAGAACCTCGCAGACCAATTTCGGGCGCGCGATGTGTTCAAGTCCTACATTGCTCTGGTCCACGGCGAGGTCGAACACCGCAAAGGCGAAATCGATCAGCCGATCGCGCGCGATCCGCGCAATCGCGTTCGCATGGCGGTCGTGCGCGGCGGCCGGACGGCTTTGTCTTTGTATCGAATTCAGGAATCCTTCGAGCGCTTTACACTGCTCGAGGTTGAATTGAAAACCGGACGAACTCATCAGATTCGCGTGCATCTGGCGTGGCTGAAACACCCGGTCGTGGGTGACGAACTTTATGGCGGCGGGCGCGACAAAACGATCTCCGATCCAACGATTCGGCGAGCGGTATCAAAGCTCGACCGTCAGTTTCTGCACGCGGCTGTGCTCGGGTTTAAACATCCGACGACACGTGAATGGATGAAATTCACAGCTTTGCTGCCACCCGCATTGGATTCGTTGCTGGCGCTGATCAGAAGCGGCAAAGCCAAATAAGCTTCAGGGTTCCTCGATGCGAAGTTGACACGCACGGTCACCTGCCGCAAGATATTTTCACCCCTGAAATCCCCTCTTAAATTCAATCAACGATAAGCCGTTGATTGCTTTCCCCATTTCAAAGCCAGTTGAGCCGAGAGGAGTCGGGATGTCCAAAACTTTCGTAACCGGACTTTTTAAAACACGCGCCGCCGCCGAGGCCGCAGTCGATGCGTTGATCAAACGAGGCTATACGCGCGACGACATCAGCGTCTTGATGGCAGACTCGACGAAGAATAAAGAATTCGCCGTACAGACGCGATCGCATGCCGCGGACGGCTTAGGAGTAGGCGGCGCGATCGGCGGCACCGTAGGCGCGGTGTTGGCCGCAATCGCAGCTGTCGGGACTTCGATAGCGATTCCAGGATTGGGTTTGGTCGTCGCTGGTCCAATCGCTGCTGCACTCGCGGGTGCGGGCGCCGGCGGCGCAACCGGCGGATTGATCGGATTGCTAATCGGCACTGGAATCCCGGAGCATCGCGCCAAGGTCTATGAGACAGGAGTGCGCGGCGGCGGCATTCTCCTGGGCGTCGAAGCCAAAACTGCCGAAGACGTCAATAAGCTTGAGACGTTACTCGAAGACATCGGCGCTGACTACGTTCGCGCCGAGTGAGTCGATCTCTTGAAATCGCGCCATGAAGATGCAGATTTGTGACGCAATCGATTAGGTCGCAGCGCGTTATTAATCGATGGTTCACATCGATCGCTGTTTATCGGTGAGTGTGATACCCATCTTCTCGAGCGTAGTCTTATTCAACGTGCCGGTTACCTTCAGACTCTCGGCCCCTTGATACTTCTTCAAACCCTCGCGAGTGGCGTCGTCGAGCTTGCCGGTTTGCTCGCCACTGTAGAAGTTCCGCTGTTTGAGGATCGCCTGCGCCTGCTTGATCTGATCCGCGGTCGCGCGAAAAACCGGACCTCGGTTGGTGTTGCTATTCTTGGTTGAGCTCGTGTTCTTGTTCGCGTTCGCGGCGGTGTTCGAGTTCTGAGCCGAAGCAGCCGTAACGAACAGAATCAGGGAAACGATCACCCAGGGGAGTCTCTTCATTTTCTTTCTCCTCGGTTATGAGCGTTGAGCGCTCAGGTTGATAAGGCCGGTCAGCGATAGGTGACAAAAGGGACGCTGATGGTCTTCGAAAGCGCGCATACTACACGATTCCCACCTCTTTAACTATCACGATGTCCATCGTTGCTATGAGGGATCATGTACTAGCAGATGATGTTCTACTTTGCAGTTTTCTTTGCGTCTTCTCGAATTTTTCGAGTGAACTTGAAAGCCACGAGCACTCAAATCAAAATTGTTGGCAATTCTTTAACTCTTTTGCTATCATGGCTAGGCGGACCTGCGTTAGCCGATTCTCACACCCGCCGAATTTAACTGAGCCACAAATAATGCGCTTCCCCCTAATAATCGCCACCCTGCTTTTAGCGGCTGCTTCAGCTTTCGCGCAACGGACGGAGTACTCGATCGACAACTTCGATCTTCGCAACGCCGTAAAAGCAAACGAGGCCGCGCGCGTTCCCGCGACGAAACTTCCGGCCAAGTCATCGCGAAAAATTTCCGCGACGGGCAAAACAAATTCAGGCTCCGTCAGCGAAGCACCATCTTTGTTGTCCCCGA
>CBFHBI010000732.1:0-2255 GCA_965653755.1 uncultured Blastocatellia bacterium | reverse complement strand
GAGAAGCTGCGAGAACAAGTGCAGAATGTCGAATGAACTTCCAAACAACGAGCCGGCCGCTCGAGCTGTGCGCGGGATGCTCATCGTCGTTAGTTCCCCGTCGGGCGGCGGCAAAGGGACTTTGATCGATCGCGTGATGAAGACCGTGCCCGGCTTGGCGTTCTCGGTGTCGTACACCACGCGCGCGCCGCGCGGCTCGGAACAAAATGGCCGCGAATATTTCTTTGTTAACGAGCAGACGTTCCGCACGATGATCGAACGCGGCGAGTTTCTCGAGTGGGCGGATGTTTACGGCCACCTCTACGGCACGAGCTGGTCTCAGGTAGATCGCGAGCGGGCGGCGGGACGCGACATAATTTTAGAAATCGACGTGCAGGGCGCCGAGAGTATTCGCCATAAAGTTGCGGACGCAGTTTCGATATTCATTCTGCCTCCCTCGTTTGAATTGTTGCGCAACCGTCTGGTCGCGCGGGCGACTGACTCCGCGGCCGATCTCGAACGCCGTCTGCATGGCGCCCCCGCAGAAGTGGCCCAATACGAACATTTCGATTACGTTATTTTAAATGACGACATCAATCGCGCGTCGCAACAGTTGGCGTCAGTGATTTATGCCGAGCGCGCTCGGCGCGAGAGACAGGAAGTTGCGCTCCGAGACGCGCTCAACGATTTTGGTGTCGTGTCAGAGCCCGGAGCGATAGCGACGGGATCAAGTGGCGCTGATTGATTTATCGAGCTTGGTTTGCGAGATCTGTGCACGTGATTCATAAACGCGGAGTCACATGATCCGGTCGCTACCGCTCCCGGTTCTGACACACTATGTGGTAAAACATTCTTGGAGAATAATTAGACGATTATGGCAGAACAAGAATTAGAAGAATTAGTTGAACAGGCACCACCCCCGGAAATCGATTCCAAATATCGACTCATCATCCTGGCGGCCAAACGCAGCAAGCAATTGCAGCGCGGCGCGCGCCCTCGCATTGAAATCGATTCAACCAAACATAAACCCACGCGCATCGCTTTGGAAGAAGTAGTGCAAGGCACTGTTCAATTCCATTTGAAGACCGATGGCGATGAAGCGGCCGGTTGAGTTTCGGATAGCCAACTCATAATCCGTTCCTTATCTTGACGTGCAACCCACCGAGTGTTGGCGTACTTGAAATCACAAAGCGGGCATTAGCCCGACCGTTAGGGAGGGCTCTTCTCCGCGCGATCTTTGAGCCCTCCCTTACGGTCGGGCTAATGCCCCGAATTCGCAACACACGATTCTCACACTGCCGCCCACTGGTGATTCGCGAACGCCTCAGTTAATATTCGCCACGCTTTCGCAACGAGACTTAAACGTTTCGTTGTCTGGCGACTTTCCGACCCTGAGGAGACGAATCGTCATATGTTCAAGCACATCCTCGTCCGCTCGATTCATAGTTTGCTGGCAATCGTTGTCATCATCGTGTCTGTGGCCTTTGCGCGCGGAGTTGATATCAACGACACCCGGCTGCTGACGCAGCCAGCAATCAGCAAGGACCACATCGCATTCATCTACGCCGGCGATCTATGGGTTGCCGATCTCGACGGAAAGAATGTGAAACGACTGACCGCGGATGAGGGCGCGGAATTGAATCCGACTTTCTCGCCGGACGGATCTTTGATTGCGTTCACCGGACAGTACGATGGCAACCTCGATGTGTATGTGGTGCCGGTTACTGGGGGCGTGCCGACCAGGCTCACGTGGCATCCGGGCGCGGACGTGGTGCAAAGCTTCACGCCGGATGGAACGGCGGTGATGTTTGCTTCGGCGCGCGCGGTCTTTACCGGAGCGTACCGACAACTTTTCACCGTGCCGGTGAAAGGCGGAGTTGAAGAGCCGCTCAAGCTGCCGAACGCCTACGAAGCGACGTATTCACCTGATGGATCGAGGCTCGCTTATAACCCACTGCCGCCGGCGTTCCTCGAGTGGAAGCATTATCGTGGCGGATTGAACTCGACTCTCTGGCTTTACAACTTCAGCGATAACGCCACCGAAAAACTGCCGCAACCCGAAGGCCGAGCGAACGACGTCGATCCAATGTGGATGGGAGACAACGTCTATTTTCGATCGGATCGCAACGGTGAGTTCAACATCTTTTCTTACAACACGAAATCCAAAGTGATTAAGCAGCTCACCGATCACAAAGATTTTCCGGTGCTGAACGCCTCGTCGGGCGGTGGCCAGATCATTTACGAACAAGCCGGATACCTTCATCTGCTCGATCCGC
>CBFHBI010000731.1:0-2256 GCA_965653755.1 uncultured Blastocatellia bacterium | reverse complement strand
GATCTCACTGGAAACTATCTTGCGCCTGGTTTTATCGATCTCCACGTGCACGGTGGGCTGGGCCGCGACACGATGGAAGGATCGGCTGAAGCGTTTCGCGCCATTTGCGATTTCCACGCGAGTGGTGGCACCACGTCGGTTCTGCTCACGACGGCGACAGCGCCGCTTTCCAAAATCGTCGAGGTCTTGCGGGCGGTTCGCGATTGTCGACCGGCGATCGGTGCGATTGCCGGTGTTCACGTCGAAGGACCGTTCATTTCAAAGGTAAGAGCCGGGGCGCAACGCGCTGAGTTCATTCAGGATCCCTCACCGGCTGCCACGCGGCAGTTGCTCGAATACGCGGACGTTCTGAAGCGTGTGACGCTCGCGCCCGAACTCCCCGGAGCACTTGAAGCGATCGAAGCCTTCCGTTTGCGTGGGATCAGCGCGAGCGGCGGTCATAGCGATGCCTGGGATGAAGACGCCCGGGCCGCATTTGATCGCGGTATGCGCAGTGTGACGCACACATATAACTGCATGTCGAGCGCGCGCCGCCGCGGTATTTTTCGGATCGCTGGTTTACTGGAGTTTGCGTTGAGCGAACCAGACATGAGTTGTGAATTAATCGCAGACGGTCATCACGTTACACCTACCCTCATGAAAATGTTGTACCGCGCGAAAGGCCCGCATGGCGTCTGTCTGGTGACGGATGCAACTGCTGGTGCGGGATTGCCAGAAGGATCGCAGTTCGCGCTTTTCGGTAAGGATTGCATCGTGAAGAACGGAGTCTGTTTTTTGGCTGATCATTCGGCACTCGCGGGCAGCGCCGCGCGTATGATCGACCTTGTGCGCACAATGGTGCGCGAAGTGAACGTTCCGTTGAATGAAGCCATCGCGATGACGACGGAAAATCCCGTGCGCGCAATCGGTCTGGACACGAAAGGCCGCCTTGTCGTCGGAGCGGACGCCGATTTGGTTGTCTTATCGCGGCAATTGGATGTAGTGCGAACGTACCGGTGCGGTCAGGTAGTGTCGTCTCATTGACCCCGTGGCTTCATCCCGGTGAACATGCAATGCACCGCAAACACCAACTGTTTTCAACGCTTCCTAGATGTAGGCTGTTAAAACCGCTCGACTCACGCGCTCCAAAACACCGTGCTGAAGCCTCGGTGCTAATGACAAACTAAAGCGACATCAGAAATTTCGCGATATCGAGCGCTGCACGTGGGCGGCTCAGCTTGCTAATATTGCCGGCCCATTCCCGCCATTGTTTTGCGCCGTTATCGAACGCGCGCTGCACCTGCGCAACGACTTCTCGTGGCGACTCGGCAATTACTCCTGAATTTGTTTCGACGATCAACCGCGCGTTGCCCTCTTCCTGACCGGCGACGACGTGGTTAATGATCATAGGACATTTTGCAGCGATGGTTTCTTGCACTGTCGCGCCGCCGGCTTTGCCGATGAGCAAATGGCTCTCGTGCATCATGCGCGGGAGTTGGTTCGTCCAGCCAACGATCTTTACCGGGTGACCATCTGCGGCCGCGTCAATGTCGGGCCGGAGCTGATCATCGTGGCCGATCGTGACGGTGAGATCCAGATCAAGGTTCGCGAGCATACGCACCAGTTCCGCCGCGCCGCGCTTGGCCGCATTGATCATGTACAAAACTCGCCGGCTGGAATTCACGGAAGGCAATGGCCGATCTTCACTGAAATCTGCAAACTTAGGACTGACCGGAAATCCAAGTACCCTGATTTTTTCCGGTGCGACGCCGTTACTCCGTAACACGCCCGCACTTTGCTCGTTTGCAACGACGAAATAATCTGCCGAGCTTCGGTACCACGACGCATTGATAGTGATCGAGTCCGTGACAAGCACCACACCTCTGCAGACTCTGTCGCTTCCCAAAATTTCTTGGAGCACATTGGCATAGGCGGGGAAAGAGCAGACGACGATGTCCGGTTGAAAACGGTCGAGTACGGGAGCAAATTGCGCCTTCAGCCGGGTCAGTCGCCGAAATTCGGTGTCATAATCTGTCTTGCGGTCGCGCCAGCGGTAAACGACTCCCCAGGCATGCGGCGCGGAATTCACCAGCGCCAGATAGCTTCGGCGCACGAATTCGTTGATCTGGCCGTAGGCTTCGGCAAACAGATCGCGCAATTCCACTGTAGTCTCCTCCGAAGCAATGCGAGCCAGCCCATCGCGCACTCCTCTTGCCGCGCTATTGTGACCCTCTCCAAAACCCGCTGTGAGAATCAATATTTTCTTCTTCATCAGTC
>CBFHBI010000730.1:0-2263 GCA_965653755.1 uncultured Blastocatellia bacterium | reverse complement strand
TGCTGACGCCAGTCGGCTCCAGCGGCTCAAACTCGCCAACGACCTCGAGAACGCCGGCTCCGGGCAAAAGAGCTGAGACAAACGAAACTATCCCGACGAAGATGTTGCCGCTAGAAGAATAGAGTCTGATTGTTCCCTCTCCGGTGGCGCTACGCTGCGAACACCGGCTACTTTCGCCAGCCCATATATATGCCGTCTCCCGAAGGGGAGAGAGAAAATCGATCTATCCTCACGCAGCTTTTGGTTGCGCTTTCGGTTGTTGCAGTCGCCGCTCGACGATATTCCAATCGATGTTTGAGAAGAACGCTTCGATATACTTGGGCCGATCGGCCGGTTTGTAATCCAGAATGAACGCGTGCTCCCACACATCCATGACCAGGACGGGAACGAATCCGGCGACGTTACCGATTTCGTGCAAAGTGATCCAGTGGTTCGACAGCGCGCCGTTCATCGGGTTCTGATAACAGATGGCCCAGCCGACGCCGCGCATCTTGCCGATGCCCACGAATTCCGCTTTCCAGTTGTCGTAACTAGCGAAACTTGTTTCCGCCGCCTTGCGAAAAGCCGAACTCTGATTTGGATCGCCCGTGCCGCCGCCGGTTTTCAGGTTGTCGAAATAATATTCATGCAAGACCATGCCGTTGTATTCGAACCCGAGGCGGCGGGTCAATTCAGAATATTCGGCAAACTCTTCCTGATCGACTTTGCCTCCCTAGATGAAACCTGAAAGCTTTTCGTTTAGCTTGTTCGTTTCTTTCACGTAGCCTTCGTACAGCTTGAAATGCATTTCCAGAGTCTCGTCGGAAATTCCTTTTAAGTTGCTGAGATTGAATTGCCGCGCTTTGTAAATATCGCTTGCAGTCATCTGTTTCCTCCTAAAAATACGAAGATGATTGCATATTGTCCGCGCAAATTGTGACGAAGGGATGGAGATGAAAAGCCAATACTGTTGCGGAAAGGAAAGAGGGCGGACAAGTCCACCCTCTAAACCGTAATCATGCACTTTGTTTGTTCCCTCCCGTCGGGGAGAGGGTCAGGGTGAGGGCCTAACGCGCAGTACAATCAAGAAAATATTTCTCTTGAATTAGCCGCAGCTTCGCAGCTTCACGTTCAGTGGCCGCCGAAGATCAGCCAATCGCCGTGCGACGTACCCATGAACAAAAGCATCGGCAGGGACAACCAGGCGTTCGTGCGCGAAGCGATAAATGCCTGGCGTGCCAACACCGGCGCGATCTCAGGTGAGACCGCCGGCCCGGTGCCTTGCATCGCGTAAAGCGCGCGTTTGTTGTTGGGCCAGATGATTCCCCAGACGTTGAGCAACATGATCAATCCCAACGCGCCGCCCACGCCGATTGAAAGGGTCTTGTTGCTGGCGAAGTGTTGCCCGTTCACAGTCAGGCTGCCGTCCAGCCATCTGATAATCACAAATCCCATCGCCACCACGAGAATCAGGGCCACGACCGCGAACACGCGGCCGTCTTTAATCAGCGCCGGAACTTTTTTGATGATCAAAAACTCGACCAGGAAGGTGATGACGGGAATGAAGAACCAGACGATCAGGATGATTCGGCCGCTCACGCTCGCATTGGTCCCATTCGCCAGTCCTACGTCAGGCCGCAGAATGTACATCGCGTAATAACCGAGACCCGCGAGCACCGTCACCAGCGCGCCCCAGCGAAAATACCAAAGCGCCGGCAGCAGCAAATCGGGATTCACTTTCTTTTTCGTGTCTGCATCGAGTTTCTTCTGGAGCGGCACATTCACCAAATTGAAAAAGTAAAGCAAGCCGATCCAGGTAATGCCCGCCAAAAAGTGCAGCCAACGCAGCAGGATGTGACCAAACTCACCACCTGTAGGCGCAAAGCTGGGCGCCTTGAAAACACTGTCGAGCATTCCCAAAGCGAGAGCGACTTGGTGCGTCGATTCGATAAGCATAAGTTCCTCCCAAACTCTTCAGCACTTCGACACTGCCTATACCCTCTGTTCGAGTATGACAATTCGCGTTCGAGCTATTTCAATTGCGGCTATTGCGCGCGAAGATTACACCCAGAGTGCTTTGCGACGCAACAGGCATGTAGCGCACGCTGTCAGCTTGCGTGCGCAAACTAACAGTTTGCGTTACTTGCGCGCGGCAAAGGTTCGCGGTAAAGCTAGAGTCAATGAAGTTCGCGATCTCAATCCTGGCGCTATTCGTTTTTTGCAGCGCGCCAACTTCGGGTCAACAACCGCGGCGCACGCCGTCGCCGACGAACGTGCGGGCGAT
>CBFHBI010000729.1:0-2265 GCA_965653755.1 uncultured Blastocatellia bacterium | reverse complement strand
CGGCTGGATCGAGAACGACCTGACGCGCCTGCGCGAATATTGCGAGAAAGCGGCCGAAGCTTGCGGCTGGTCCATTCCGCTGAATTACCCGGTGTTTGGGAAAGATGCTTTCCGCACCGCCACCGGCGTGCATGCGGCGGCAGTGATCAAGAGTTACGGCAAAGGCGATCCCGAATTGGCAGATCTGATCTACTCCGGCGTGCCGGCCGGACAGTTTGGTTTGAAGCAGGTGATCGAGATTGGCCCAATGAGCGGCAAATCGAATGTCATCTACTGTCTCGAGAGCCGCGGCGTAGAAGCGAGCGAAGACCGCATCAATCGGATTTACGATCGAGCGAAACAAGCGAACGTTGTGTTGAGCGAAGAAGAAATCCTCGCGTTAGTGTAGGGTTAGGCCTTTTCCCTGCCCGCTTCAGCAAAGCGGCGTGGTGCAGAAAAGAGCGGGCGGTGACGAGCCCCGCCCCTACAGGATCAATTAATCGGAATCGTGATTGTCGCTGAACCGGCTTTGCCCGGTGGAAATCTTTTTTGTCGCGCGATGCGCAGCGCAGTCGGATCATTTCCAGTGGCTTGGGTCACTCGGCCGTTTTCATCATAAGTAACCTGGACCACGACCTTCTTCGGTCCGCCGTTGCCCGTTGGCGTCGTCGAGTTGCTTGGAGACACTGCTGGAGGCTGTGAAGTCGAGGTTGCCGAGCCGTTAGTTTCGGCGGCCTTCGCTTTCAGCCGGGCCTCTTCGCGCGTCCGAGCTTCGCGCTCACGCTTGGCGGCGTCGGTCGCGTCTGAATTGCCTTGTACGGCGGACGGTTCCTCGGGAGATTGAGTCGCATCTGCGGGCTGCGACACGCTTTCATTATTCGCCGCAGATTCCGAAGACTTTTGAGTGGGCGATTCCGCCGGCGTCTGTGCCTGCTGGTTCATGGCCTTTGCAGCTCTGCCTCGCGCGTACCACGGCACGGCCACGGCAGCCACGATGAGAATCAGCGCCGCGAAAATTGCCGCGACTTTCCAAGGCCCTGATGAGAATCTTGATGCAGTTTGCGTCGAAGATAAAAAGGCGTCGCTAACAGCGGGCCGCGATACGATGGGCGATCGAGTGTCCGCGTCGGACTTGTTCGTGGTCGCCGTCACGATTTGTTCGAGCGATGTTTTTGATGGGTTGATTACTTCGGGAGCGGGAGAATCCTCGATCACGGGCGATGAGAATGATTCAGCCGGCGTTGTTGACTTGGCGACGCTCGCCGCCGGATCAGCAAGCAAAGTCGTTGGCGTAGATTCGGCCACCGCCGGCGCGACTGAAGCCAAAGCCGCTACCGGCTCCGGCTTCTTATCTAAAGGCTTAGGCGCTGCAGGTTCAGGAATGCCGGGAAACGGATTGCGCGGCTTGATTCCTTCGTCCATGCGTCGCAAACCTTCCAGCACTACAGAGGTCCACGGTTGATTGATCGTGTGATCGGGAGCTTCGTACGCAGTGCTGAAATTAAAGTTGGCGTTGGATTGCGTCAGCGCGTAATAAACCGCCTCGATGCCGCGCAACTCGCCAATGCTCGCATGCACGACCGAACCGGAAACCAGGTAAAAGTAAGCCGGCGCACGTGGATATGAAACCATCAGGCGGCCGGTCTTGCGTTGATTGCAAAAAAATTCGATTAACTCGGCGAGCGAAAGGTCCGTGAGTTCTCCTGTCAGGGCCATAACTGTATCCTCTCTCAACCGTGGGTGTCGGCGTCGCTTCAGGGTAGGGTGAAGTTGTAGTTGATAATGCCGGACATCTTGACCGCCACGCCCGATAATTTTGTTGGCGAGAAGCGCGCGCGTTTGGCAGCTTCGACCGCGGCATCGCGCAGCGGCGTTGGACCGGAGACTGCCTGGGCCGAGATCACCTTGCCGGTTTCATCGACGATTACTTCAACCTCGACTTTCCCGGCCGTCCGCGAGCGCACGGCGAACTGTGGATAAACCGGAACCGGCAGATTCAAGGCCTTGCCGTTGAGCACGCCGCCGGAAACTGGTTTAAGTATGCGCGGCGCCGGAGCTTCTGTGTCGGCAGCGAGAGCCAACCTTTGCAAGTTGGGCGAGCCTGAAGTTGACACATTCGCCCCCGGCAGTTGAACCACAGCACTCTTGCTTTTATCGAGTGATGCGGACGCGGGCGGCAATTGCGTGATCCGAGCGTTAGCATTCGGATCGGCTTTTTCGCTGCCAGTTGCCGAACCTGAACCGTTCGTCGGCAACATCTTCGCCATCGACGCGTCAAGGTAATAG
>CBFHBI010000728.1:0-2270 GCA_965653755.1 uncultured Blastocatellia bacterium | reverse complement strand
GTGTTGATGAAGACGGGGACGATGAGTGAAGCGTCAGCTTTGCGATCGGCGAAGCTGCCGCAGAGCTTCGTACAGCGCGATCGAGACCGTGTTTGCCAGGTTCAAGCTCCGCACGTTCTGATTGAACATCGGAACCGTCACACATCTGTCCCAGTTCATCTTCAAAAGGGGTTCGGCCAGTCCTCGGGTCTCAGGACCGAACACCAGACAATCATCGATCTGGAATTTGTAATCCCAAAGTGATCGCTCGCCCTTGGTCGAAAAATAAATCATTCGAGCCTTTGGCTCCGAGCGGTTGAGGTCGTTGAGGTCGCGATGACGACTGATCGAAACCTCGTGCCAATAGTCGAGTCCGGCTCGCCGCACAGCGCGGTCATCCATGCGAAACCCGGTTACTCCGACGATGTGAAGCGGCGTGTTGGTGGCGGCGCACAACCGCGCGATGTTTCCTGTGTTTTGAGGGATTTCCGGCTCAACCAGAGCTACGCTCAGCATGAGTGAGAGAATACACGAGTGAAAAAGAAAAGGTGATGCGGGTTACGGAGCGGCGCGCAAAATAATAGGAACGGCGAAACTCTCTTTTGCTTCGCCGTTCCTTTAAAGGGCCTTCAAGGCCTCATAGGATGTGCGCCACTTGAACGTGGTCGTTGTTTCCTGCTTGAACGAACTATCTCTTCTTAGCGGCCTTCTTGCCGCCTTTTTTTCCGCCCTTTTTAGCGGCCTTCTTCTTAGTTGCCATATTGTCGTTTCTCCTTCTTTGCTTTCAGGTTAATGACCACAAGATAGTGTACCTCGATGCGTCTTGTGGTCTAGAGAGAACAGCGCACAACATGTTGCTATATAAACCTTAATTAGATCATTGTCAACAACTTATTACGCGGCGGTGAGATTTCTCAGCGGCGCGATCTTGGCTGAGGTGTACGTGGATCCGAAGATCGCGATCGTTTGATGCGATCCAAAATCGCTCACGCTCTCCGTCGTTTGAGTTATCTGAAGAGTGGCGTGAAGAGCCAGCCATCATGATGATCGATCCCGAAATAGGTGATCACAGAGTTACGTTGACTACGGCTCGCTACTCCGATGAATGGTCCGTCCGTGTTCGCCGAATCGTCTTCGGTGCCGGGCGCAGTGCTGGTGGAATTCAGATTGAGCAAGTTGGTGACCTGTGGTATTGGGATGCCGGCAAGTTTCGGTCGAGGTGGCACACCGTTGCTGTAAGTTGTCAGGGCGGTGATGTATTGGACGAACTGATCGGAAGTTACGGCGATCGTCTTCCACTCGCCTGACTGGGAAAGCGGATCATGCGCCGCCTCAGGGCGCAGAATCTGAAGCTTCTGTGTGCCGCGCGGAAGTCCTTCCAATAACTGATCCATAGAGGTCGGCAGCGCGTTGACGCCGCCTCGTCCGCCGCTACTGTGCGCCAAGTAGTACAAGCGAATCGCGTCCGCGACCTGTTCGCCCCGAAAAATGGCCTCTTTTTCGCGTTCTCGCTGCGACTGTTGCCGCAGATTCTCAGCGGCGCCCAGGGCGAAAAGAGCCAGCAAGCTCATGACCAGCAGCAGCGATACCAGGGCATATCCTTGTTCCCCTTGGCGATTCTTTCGATCTGCAAAATGAAGCATCGTCGTAACTCTAGGGCTCGTCATCGACAGTCCGCGTGGGAGGACGGTACGGACCGCCCTGCGCCTGATCAGTCGAGAAGGGAATGGTGGTCATAATCTTCAACGTCGTATCGATTACCTTAACTTCCCTCTCTGAGATGCTGACAACTTTAAAGCGGGTGCCGACCGCTTCGCCTCGCTGAACATTTATTAACTCTTTCCTGGTCTTGTCCTGCAGCACGGCCGTGTCGTTGGATCGCGGTTTGGCGATGAGTCCGACGTAACTAAAATTCGGCACCGGTGGCGGCGTGACATTCAGCGTAATCACGTTTGAGTAAAGGTGCCGGTCAGGAGTTTGCACGATCACCTGGCGCACACCTGGATTAGAAATGTAGCTCGCGGGCACGGTCGTGAACAATTGCTGCGCGTTGATGAAGCGCGTCGGCATGTCGCGTCCATCAAAAAAAATGTGGACGGCGGGTGTGAATTTGTCGCCGGTCACTTGTAACGGGAAGTCGGTCGGCGTGCGAGCGTACACACTCGCCGGCGAAAGCGAGTTTGCGATCATCGGCGGCGTCGGTGTCGGAGTGGGCGTCGGAATGTACACAGGCTTCGGAGTTGGCGACTGCGGAATGAGCGGGAATGGCCGGCGGCGGCCTGCAGATCAAC
>CBFHBI010000727.1:0-2283 GCA_965653755.1 uncultured Blastocatellia bacterium | reverse complement strand
CAGGCGGCGATCCTGCGCGTGAAGCTGCGACACCTCGATGCCTGGAATGAAGCCCGCCGTCGTCATGCAGATTTTTATTTCGAAACCCTCTCAGGCGGGGAGCTCGAATTACCGGTCGTAGCCGAACATGCCGAACCGGTTTGGCATCTTTTCGTGGTGCGGCTCGCGGATCGCGAGGCCTTGCAGGCGGCGCTCAAGGCGGAAGGAATTGCCACCGGCATTCATTATCCCGTGCCCCTGCACCAGCAACCGGCATACGAAGATTACCAACTAAATAAGCCGCTGCCTGTCACGGAACGCGCGGCGGCGAGAGTTGTCAGCCTGCCGATGTATCCTGAACTTACCACTCCGCAGTTGGAAAAAATCGCGAACGCGATTTCTCTGGCGCCCGCTGATGTGTGATTGTTGCGCACGATTTACAGCCAGGGCGATCATTGAGATGTTTCAATCGCACGTCGAATTGAGCCGGAAACAGGAGTACTAATTTTGAATCCTCAAAAAGTCTGGCGTCCGTTATTTCTGATTTTGCTTTGGCTCGCGTCAGTGTACTTTCTCGCCATTCCGCTTCTCAGGCCGCGCGCCGTGTATGGCTGGGGTCACTACCGGCTCGTTGATCTTTATCTTGGTATCCCCTTGTTGCTGCTGTCGGTTTGTTTGACGGCCTCGTTGTTTGTCCCCACGACGCGCCGCAGACAAGTCACTTTCAAGCTGATCTCGCTGCTCGCAAGCGTCTTAATTACGCTGGCGGTTTTGGATTTTGGCTACGCCTTCATCGTAGAGGGGGCCTGGAAGCCCAAACACACCGACGTGTGGTTTGACGGAATTTTTCTTACCAAAAAAGACAATATACCGGACGAAGAACTGGGGTTTAGGCGGAAGCCTCGCCTCGAGTGGGAGGGTCGTCTCAACCCACAATCGAATTGGTTGATCTACGGCACGGACGACAATGGCTATCGCAATCCGCGGGGCATTACCAAAGCGGACGTTGTGTTCATTGGCGATTCGTTTACTGAAGCGGCCAGTGTGCCGGATGAAGAAACCTTTGAGCAACAATTTCATTCTCAGACTAAATTGAACGT
The DNA here is from genome assembly GCA_965653755.1 of uncultured Blastocatellia bacterium. Taxonomy (GTDB): domain Bacteria; phylum Acidobacteriota; class Blastocatellia; order Pyrinomonadales; family Pyrinomonadaceae; genus UBA11740. Next base: position 1,204 of record CBFHBI010000727.1, on the reverse strand, counting down.
GGTGAATCTCGGTTGCGGGGGTTACGGACCACAGCAGGAACTGATCGTCCTGAAGCGTTATGGTTTCAAATACAACCCGCGACTCGTTGTCTGGCAAATATTCGAAGGCAACGATCTGCCTGAGGCCGCCCACTTTGCCAAATGGCAAGCGAGTCCCGACCAACACGACTCGCTCCTTTTGAGATATACAAAAAATTCAATTATCGCAGGTTTGTTGGCTCGGACCATACCCAGGGTTTGGGGTTCGCCTCGTCCATTCACAGAAAGCACCGGACAGATCGGCCGGTTATTTGTCGACTATTCATATATTCCGGACGAACCGGCCAGAGAACCGCTGGGCATGGCCGAGACGCGCAAAGCGATTGAAGAAGGCTACAACTTGTGTCAATCGCATGGCGTTAAGCTGCTGGTAATGTTTATTCCGATCAAGGTGCGGGTGATGGGCCCCTACATCCGTTTCAATGACGCGAATGATCGCAACGTTTATCTGCCCGGCGGCCAGCAGGACAGCGATACGGATTTCGGCAGCGCAGTCGCGAAATTGTGCCAACAACTGGGCTGTCCGTTCATTGATATGACGGGCGCATTGCGCCGGCGGGCGGCGGAAGACAATCGGAGGATATATTTTACTGCTCAGGATTCGCACCTCGACACTGACGGTCACGTGGTCGTCGCGCAGACGCTGGCCGAATGGGTGCGAAACAATCTGAATCAACCCTCCGAGTCCGCCCCTGCCGCGTTGCCAAAGAAAGAGCGTATTTGACTATGCGTTAAGCATGACTTCGCTGGCGCGCAAAAACTTATCCTACCGCCGCCTTCGTTACGGCTAACGCTTGCCCTTCGTTGCCGCGTGCTGTGATGTGCTGTTATCAGTCACGGCACTGATGACGCGGATTATCGGCGAGCAATCTCGGAGAGCGTGCGTGTTCGCCGGTCTGTGGTGTATTTTTCACAGCGTGCCTGTAATAGCCCAACGTGGTACAACGTTTCTTCGAAAGAATGCTTACGGCAAACCAGTCGTCGAAGTGATTTTTAATCGATCGAAATTGGAAGCCGAAGTCAGCGCAAATGGCTTGGAGATTCATACCGTTCTTGAGAGCCTGCCGTATGCCGGATCGCATGTGATCGGCGAACCATCGTTGACACTTACCTTTGTTTGCCGCAAGAAATGAGACTCAGCGAATATTTTGCAAATAAGCGCGTG
>CBFHBI010000726.1:0-2291 GCA_965653755.1 uncultured Blastocatellia bacterium | reverse complement strand
TCCATCTTCACTTCGCTGACGGTGTAAACCACGCGCGCGCCGTCAGGAGAAATGCGTGGACTGCTGACAGTTCTTAGCTTCATCACGTCGATTGCCGTAAGTAGTTTCTTGCCGTCTTTGGCGCGCGGCTCAGGCGGATCGGATTTCGCAGATTTCTCTTGCGCAACAGCGCTCGCGATAAGACAAAGCGAAATTGAAATGGTGGTTAGAATATTTCTGGGGGTCATGGTCTCTCCTGAACGGCAGTCAGTACCGCCTGCGGTAGCGGGCGGTTGCTCTTAATTTAGTATGATGTCGAGAGGCTAACCGCCCGCTACCGCAGGCGGTACTGACTCATTCTTTCCAGTGCACAGTCGCGAACGATTGCGGATCGAAAAGCTTATCCGGCAACGTTACGTTCGCGCGCAGGTCGGTATATTCTTCGGTCGTCGTAACTTTGCCGTCAACCATAAAGATAACTTCCGGCGACATCCAGCCGCCGCCGAGCTTCACATACTTATTGAACTGCGTCTCCTGCGTCTGAACTCCGTCTTTGCCAGCGGGTCGAATCATGCGCACAAAATATAGATTCTTCTTATCGATCCAAAACTGCGGCGAATGCAGATCGCCGGCTCTCGCGCCAACTACGTAAACTTTTCTGCCTTGCCAGGTATCTTCGCGTTCAATTGAAAGATCAAACTTCAGCCCTTTTAATTTCTCGAGCGCATCATTCAAAGGCAAACCGTAAACATCAAACCCAAGCACCATCAGCGGATGAACAAACGCGCGGTTAGAATCAATCTTCCCATTCTTGAAAACATAAATCTGTGAATTGGTAAACAGAATCCCATTGCCATCCTTCGTCGGCGTGAAGTCTATCCTCAACGATCCGGGCAAAGACATCGCCTCATACCAAGTCTCAACTTTCTTCGTCCCGTCAGCTTGATAGTTCGTCGTCTTCTGCACGAAAGTCGCCGTCCTGTACCATGACTTTGCGTACTTCTGTTGCATCGCCTGAATTAACTGTTCCGCGTTAGTAACGGGTGCAGCGAATCTCGCCGGCGCGAGTGCCACCATCAGAATCATTGTCGAAATAAAGTAGCGCATCCTGATTCCTACTCCTTTGGTCGTATTCGTTTGAGCCGGGCAACATCTGCTTCATCTTGCGGCCTGCCCACGGCAGACTTGTTTTGCAGAAGATGAGTAAGCCCGATGACGGGAACCGCAAGGCCCTCAAGCTCGATGAACCGCCTTTGGAGTTCGGCGTCTTGATACTCAACTCCAGTAATTTGCGTCAGGATGTCAATCCGGCGTGGCGTCACGCCCAACTGGACCACTGTTCCAGGCGTGAGGAAATCCTGTTTTGATAGACTCTGAAGCGGCGCCCCAAAATTCGTGAGAGCTGTCCACACGCGATCCGCATTTTCTTCCGAGCACTTAATCCAAAGATCGATGTCACCCGTTGCCCGCGGCAGACCATGCGCGGCCACCGCATAAGCCCCAACGAGCATGAACTCAACTCTCGCGGCGCAAAACGCGGATAATATGTCGCGGAAGTCTGAGTTCAGCAACTGGCTCTCCTTTGAACGCCCACGCATCGACCGTTAGTTGCCACATCATCTGCAAGCGTTCGGCGGGCGTGGTGTTGGACAGGTCTTGCACGTCGGATCGATCTTGATCACGGAGATTAGAAACGCGGACACTCATCGCGGAACCTTCAGCCTTCGCGCGCGCGGCAAGTTCTGATTCGAGATCGGGTTTGAGCGTGACTGTCATGGCGCTAATTTTACCATCTTGAGTGCATCAAGCATCAACAAATAGATATTCTGCGTGTCGAAAGACATGTACATTCTGTTTCGCATCATCCCAATGCATCACTGACAACCTTCCGTCTTGCGAAGCCACAATCGCAAACGCATTGTGCTGATCAAAAACAAACTGAGCTGCCGATTGATGTCTCGTGCCTCCTAACTCAGATAAAGACACCGGCTGAGGCTCGCGGTAATCTTGAAACGGTTCGCTTACCAACACTTTCTCAGGCGAATCTTGGGACTTGCTCTTGATCTTTGCACCGGAACCAATCAGGCCGAAATCTTTCGTGATGATTGTCGCACCGTCAACTGCGGTAAGTTGGGAAACCAGCTTAGCCTCATTCTCAAATGACCACGGCAGCGAAGGGTTCGACACGTTCCGCTCATACGCGTACAGTTCTTCGTCTTCTTCTTTCACCAGCTTTTGAGAGATATGTTCGAATGAATTGTGAGGCACTAGTTCCATTGGCTGCTTAATTGAATCAGCCAGACTATCCGCCT
>CBFHBI010000725.1:0-2292 GCA_965653755.1 uncultured Blastocatellia bacterium | reverse complement strand
CGAGCTTCCTCCCATCCGCCTATCTCACTGATTGATGAATCCTCGTAGGAATGATCCAGCCGCGCGGCGCAGCCTTCATTTCGTTCACGTCGATCCAGCCGGAGAGCCGTGTGACTACCATCGGCGCCGCGTCTGCAGAGTTGCGATTCGCACGCGTATAACTTTCATTGCCATTCTGCATCGATGTCGTTTTCGAGTTCGTCATGATCGTTTCCTTTCGTTAGATCGTTTTCCGACTGCTCACTGCCTACTGCCCACTGCTCACTTCTTAGTTCACGCTCATCAAACCGGCACTGGCCGTAAAGCCGACGCCGAAACCAACCACCATCGCCGGTCCAGCCCATTCCTTCTTGTTGGCCAGCATGAATCCGGTCGAAGCGCTCGAAAGATTTCCATACTGTTCGAGCACGTCGTAAGACTTTTCAACCTTGGTCGAATCCGCGTCCAGGTGCAGTTGCGAGCAAACGCCGTCGAGGATCTTTTTGCTGCCCGTGTGAATTAGGCAATCATCAACCTGGCTGATATCGGACACGGGCGACATCGGATTGTGCAGCACGTCATTCACGGTCGTGACTGCGTAGTGCGCGCCGCGAGCCGGCACCGCCGGACGCATGAAGTATTGCGGCTTGCCCTTGAGCGCCGGGTGCGAGCTATTGCTCACCATCGTCAGCAGGTTCATGTCTTCCGGCGAATCGTTCGTCAGATGGGAGATGGGACCAAAAGCCGGCTTGCCTGAAACGTCCTGGCCCAGCAGCAGTGCCACCGCGCCGTCCCCGAACAGCATCGATTGAATCGCCAGCGTCGTTTCGGTGCGCTGCATTTCAAATTCCGCGTCCGTCAATTTGTTGTTCTTGCGCATCCGCGCGATTTCGCGAAAACCGAAGTATTCTTCACGCAGCATCGGAGCCACGAACGGCGTGTGCGCTTCGCTCATCAACACCACCGCCATCTTGCCCGGGTTCGCCGCCAGGTACCATTGCGCAACTTCCACTGACTTCAACATCACTGAGCAGCCCTGCGACTGCATGCTCACCGTGCTCAAGCTACGCGGCAACAAACCATGCGTGCGGCCCATCACTTCGGAAGCCAGGCAAGGCAGCATTTGATCCGGCGTGTTCGTCGCGGCCACTAACAAACCGATCTGCGACGGGTCACCGCCCCATTCCTCGATGCATCGGCGAGTCGCATTCACACCGAGTTCGGTCGTCGAGCTGGTCGCGTTCATCGGCGAGCCGGTCAAAAAGTCGGCATAATTGTCCATCGCCGAATAACGGTTCTCGACGCCGAGCGAACAAATCGTGTTGATAAGTTCGGGCGAGAGCTTGTGCATCATCGAGGCGACCAATTCGGTGGTGCTGAATTTGTTTTCCGGCGTTGCGGTGCTGGCTTGAACTAGGCTAATCATTTGGGGCTGTCTCCTTAACTTCTTATTACTGCGACTGTCTGAATGACCAGTTACTTAACAACAGTCGTGCCATTGCCAACCAACGACACTGCGAACACACGTAACTCTAATTATTTGTACACTTGTGCTCGCTTTGACGTAACCAGTTAAGGCCGGTAAGTTAAGCAAGTGAAATTGACTACTGAATATCCAAGTTGCGGCTGCGTGAAGACCGGCTTCGTTAGAAGTAGGGCCAGTAACGTGATTTTCGTCGGAATTAACAGGAAAATCGAAGTGATCTCTGCCTGCAAGTACACCGAGTGACCACTGCATACTCAAGTGACACCGCGGTATCCACTGTTCACTGGGTATTCGATCGTCCGGCTTTGCCCTAAAACCCAGAACCGCGAGAGGGGTTCTGGGTCAGGGCTAGAGGTTTTGGGTCAGGCGGCTTGTTCCCAGAAGGTTGGTTCGATGCCGAGTTCGTACATGGACTGAATGAGACAACAGATGTTATGGGCCAGAACTTTACAGAGGGCTTCGTTGATTTGCGCCGTGCGGGTCTTGCTTCTCAAGCGGTCGCCGAACTTGGTCTTGATCATGTGAAAGGTCGTCTCGACGTTTGACCGCTTGTGGTAGCAGTCCATGAATCGCTTTTGATTGAACGAGTAGAAGTGAAACATTCGATTCCAAATCGCCGAATGCCATTCCTTACGGCTCGTGCTGTTCGCCTTAAACATGATGAACGGCTGCGCCTGATGGTCTGTTACTACTTGCAAGTTGTCGCTCGACAAATAGGCTTTGTCCGCGCTCACTTGGTTCATAACGAAATTCTTTCCCGTCGCTTTAACGAGTCCGGCGAACTGCGGACAATCAGCGCCGTTGGAGTCGGTGACTTCGATGCTCGT
>CBFHBI010000724.1:0-2306 GCA_965653755.1 uncultured Blastocatellia bacterium | reverse complement strand
CAAATGATTCAGTGTGCCTTTGAACTTTAGGTCGTCAATGGTGAAGACCACGTCAAACCGCAGCGCTTTCGGCAAAGCCTTTTTTAGCTGCGGCAGAGCGCTGGTGACCTTTCTAAGATCGAGGGCATCAGCTCGAATGTCGCCATCGAAGAAGACATCGCGATAGTCACGATTTCCCGCGATAGGGCCAACACGGCTCTTGAACTTCAGATTTTGTTTGGTGGCCATGACTGCTGCCTCGAGTTCGATCTCAAAGGGCTCGTCCCATTCGAAGTCAGTCACTTTCAGATTGATTTGCGTCGCCGTTAATTCGCCGCCGTCCTTGAGGTCGCGATAACGCAGTGTGCCATCAGAAACATTCAACCACGCAATCAAAAACAAATAGCTGTTTTGCTTCTGGGCAGACGAGCCTTTCCCACTCTCCGCGCTGTCCCGATCGCCCTTGTTATCGCCGGCGCTGCTCGCGAAGTTGTATTGACCTTTGGTATCGCGAACGATGACGATGAGCGGCGACGCAAGCACAAGTCTTTTGAGCCTGAATCGACCGATTAACAGTGGCAGAAGCCGAAAATCCACTTGAAGATCCTTAGCATGCATAAATGCGTCGGCGGAAAAGGCGGGGTCGTCGGCCATGGCAAAATTCACCAAACGAACGCCGACGGGAATGAAGGTCACCTCAATCTTCTCTGCGCTAATCTTGCGGCCTAGCGCCTGCTCCAACCGACCGATCAGATAATCTTTGTTGTGCCGCACCAGAAAATTGAGGTTCAAAATCACGAGAACTAGAACGCCACAGAAAACCAACACTACAGTGCCGACGATCCGTTTACGCATAGGCTGCCTGGCTACGTTTCTTATATCATTTAAATTAGCGAATCGATTCAATGCACAGAGGTTGCTAGCCGTCCTGCCGAAGTACTGGTTAGCAGCGATAGTCATTCCGTGTCCGGCTGCACGGTATTTGCGCCCTTGGTCAGATCGCCGCAGTGTCATACTCCCAGAATCACCTCTACCCCCGGTACACCGGCTCTGGCTGAGTGAAGAACGCGTGTAGGATGTGATAGACGGTGCGATAGTTCTTCTGCTGGAAGCTCGCGTGCGAGATGCCGGGCATCACCGTGAATTGCTTGTCCGGATTCGGCAGCCGCTTATAGAATTCGATGAGATCGTCGAATCCGGCGATGCCGTCGAATTCGCCGCGCATAATGATCGTCGGCACGGTGATTTTCGCCGGGTCGACCAGCGGCAGTTTCGAGCACATGTCGACGTAAGTTCCGGTGGGCACCGAGTCATCGAGCGCGAGGATCGCGTCAGAGAAGGCATTGATCGTTGCCTCGTCCGCCGTGCCCGGGTGATCGCGATCGAAAATACTGTGCACGAAAGCGCGGTCGATGGGGCGGCGGTGCTTCGATTGAAAGTCAGACAGCTTCTTCCGCCGCTCGGCCAAGGTCGGACTGCCCTCGCCGGTCCACACGAAGGCATCGAGCGCCAGTCGCGCGACCCTTTCCGGATGACGCGCAGTGAAGAGCGCAGCTTTCAGCGCGCCCGACGAGATACCGTAGATGAGGAGCTTTGATGCGCCGGTCGCCTGCAGGATGTATTCGGTACCCGCCGCGAGGTCGTCGGCGCCGTTGGCGATGTTGCAGTTGATCGGGCGGTGCTTGTCCGAGCGTCCGTAGCCCTCGTTGTCCATGCACCAGGTGTCAAAGCCGCGCGCCGCAAACCAGTCCATCGCCGATGAATCGGGCCGACCCGGCACGCGCAGATCGAACGTCGGCTGCGACGCCATCGACGAACCGTGGACGAACAGAATCGTTCCCTTCGCATCACGTGACTCCACAGCGCTCTTCCGCCACAGGAATAACCTCACGTCGCCCTTGCGCGTCCAATGTTCTGTGCCCTGCACAGTTGTTGTGTTCGCTTGCTTGTTCATTTCAACCTTGCCTCGCTTCTAGCGCGTAGAATAGGACAAGCGGAAGATACCAGTCAAGAAAACCTCCCTCGAGTCTGGTGCCTTTCTGGTAAGCGTGACCTAATTTACTCGAAGCATGAAGCTGCTTACTTACGACGCTACGGACGGACCGCGTGCCGGGGTTGTCGACGATGGGCAAGTGCTCGATATCGCAACTTTGCTAAAAGAGCGGGACGGGCTACGCGATGTTCGTGCTCTGCTGGAACTGCCAAACGATCCACTGACACGACTGAAGTCGGCTTTGAGTTCAGCGCGCTCCACGCAGGGTGTACCCCTGGGCAGTGTTCGCCTGCGGGCGCCGATTTTGCGGCCGCCAACGGTACGCGACTTTATG
>CBFHBI010000723.1:0-2306 GCA_965653755.1 uncultured Blastocatellia bacterium | reverse complement strand
TGCTTTCGCGACCGTAAATAATCTCGTGCTCAAGCGTGACGCGGGCGTGTTCACACTGCGCAGCGGCGAAGTTTATTTCGCTCCGCCGGTCGAAGGCCGTGTCACCGCCGCCGTCTTCGTCGGCGATGGCGTATTGGAGTTGACGCCGCCAACCGCGATCGAGAAGCACACGCTTTCGCTCTTCATCCACAACGAAGCGCTGTCGGAAGAATTTTCGAAGCTGGTGATTCGCTTCACGGATCGAACCTTCGATGAAATCAAAGCTTCGCCGAATGCCAAACTGGGCAACGGCGGGCCACAGGCTGCCAAGGCGCGTGACTTCTATCATGATAATCAAACACTCCTCCGCAGAGACGTGCGCGACAATCGCGATTTGCGCACGTTGACAGACATCTACGCGCCGCAAAGGCCGGGTTACTTCAACGCCTTCATCGGTGGCAAGCGGCATGAGAAGTTGATCTTCCTCCTCGATCCGCTGGGGATTCCCGAAGTATCGCCGGAAGAAATCGCGCTCTTCAGTTATGGCGAAACCGACGGCGGCATTTGGACCGCGTTTCACAACGCGGACGAATACGCGAAAGGCACCGCCTCGAGCGCCGAAGACCATCGCCTGTTCGACATCACCCATCATCAAATCGACGGCACCATCAAGGGCACGCAAATTTCCGCGACCGATCACGTGAGCTTCAAACCGTTAGTTGCCGGGCGCGTTTTGAATTTCGATCTCTATCCCAGTCTGCGCGTCAGCCGCGTGCAGGACAGCCAGGGCAACGAACTCAGTTTTATCCAGGAGCCAAAAGACCAAGACGCGCAATTCGGCGTCATCATGAATGCGCCGGTCGAGGTCGGCAAGGAATACACGCTCAATATCGAGTACGCCGGCGGCGACGCGCTACAGGATTCCGGCGGCGGCAACTTCATCCTGGTGCCGCCAGCGAGGGAGAGTTGGTATCCGAACAACGCCAGCATGCCGTTCGGCGATCGGGCCACTTTCGACATCACCTTTCACTATCCGAAAGGCCACATGTTCGTCGCGACCGGCGCGCCCCTCGAACCTGATAAGCAGGACGGCGGCGTTATGATCGCGAAATGGTCCAGTGGTAAGACCGAGTTGGCCGTCTCTGGTTTCAATTACGGGAAGTTCAAGAAGAAGGAGGTCCTCGACAAGGACACGGGCTACAACATCGAGTTCTACGCGAACGTTGAAGTGCCCGATGAACTGAAAGAGATTCAGCAGCGCATCGAGCAGATCGAAAGCGCGGGCGGCTCGACCATGACTACCCTGGGCTCGATCTCCACGCTGGGGATGGCCGATTCCGCGATTGCCGACGCCGAAAACTCCACTCGCATCTACAACGCCTACTTTGGCAAGCTGCCTTACACGCGCGTGGCGATGACGCAGCAGCCCGCCCGGAACTTTGGACAGGCATGGCCCACCCTCGTCTTCATGCCTTACGTCGCTTTCATCGACAGCACGCAGCGCGCGCAGTTGCTCGGCGTCCGCGGCGGCACCGACAACTTCTGGCGCTACGTCGCGCCGCACGAGATCGCGCACCAATGGTGGGGACACACGGTCGGTTGGGACAGCTATCACGATCAATGGATGAGCGAAGGCTTTGCCGAATTCTCAGCGTCGCTGTACGTGCAATTCGTGCGGAACGATCAGAAGAAGTTTCTGGAATTTTGGGACAACCAACGCGACCTGATTACGCAGTCGCGCCCGCAAACTCACGACATCAAGCCCTACACGATCGGTCCCGTCACCCAGGGCTATCGTTTAAGCAGCGGGAAGACGCGCGCGGCCTATCGATTCCTGGTTTATCCGAAAGGCGCTTATATCCTGCACATGCTGCGCATGATGTTCTTTACCGCGCGCGGCGGCGATAAGAATTTTCAGGACATGATGAAGGACTTTGTCCAGACCCACTACAACAAGAACGTCTCGACCGAAGACTTCAAGGCGATGGTCGAGAAGCACATGACGAAAGACATGGACCTCGACGGGAACCAGCGCCTGGACTGGTTCTTCAACGAGTGGGTTTACGGCACGGAAATGCCCAGCTATAAATTTGAATACGAACTCGGCGACGGCGGTAAGACGCTTTCCGCGAAGGTCACCCAAGCCGGCGTCAGCGACAACTTCAAAATGCTCATTCCGATCTATCTCGATTTCGGCAACGGCTGGCAACGCATCGGCGCCGCGAACATCACCGGCAACAGTTCTGTCGACCTCAACAACATCAAGTTGGCCCAATCCGCCAAACGCGCCGCCATCTGCGCGCAGGACGACGTGTTGGCGTTGAGTA
>CBFHBI010000722.1:0-2308 GCA_965653755.1 uncultured Blastocatellia bacterium | reverse complement strand
TACGCAGTGCCTTTACGATCAGTCATGATCGACATGACCGGTTTGCCGCTGGATGTTTCCGCCTGTTTGATCAGGGTCTCGATCGCCCGCTGCTTGAGGTTGTAGTAACCGTCGCGAATCTCTGCCGGTGCGTAGTTGGCCAACCAGCGTCGCGCCACGTCCGGCGCCTTCAATTCCTTCAATGCCTGTTCGTAAGCAGTTTTGAATTCAGGCACGACATCATTACCACCCAAATACTTCTCTTCGACTGCCCGGCAATAGATTGAATCGCAATCGTTCTCGTCGAGCCACTTGATCATTTGCGCGCTCGCGCCTTTCTCGCGGTAGTAACACTCGCGCGACGGGACAGCCGATTGTTTGATCGCATCGGTCAGCGATTTGTTCTCGTCGAGCGAACCTTTGATCAGGAAGAATCGTTTGCGCGGCAACTCTTTCGTTACTTCGCCGGATTTGTATTTGACTTTGAGACGAATGACGCCGCGCGGCGGCGGGTTTTGCGTGTGAGCGCCAAATGAAAAAGACAACAGCGCAACCCAAGAGCCGATGAGCAGAACGTAGCGACGCCGGTTGTTTGCCGAGCTAATCTTCTTTCCCTTTGCTCTTTGCACTTTGCTCTACAAATTCGGGCTGCGCGGAAATTTCAAAAACGGCAAGCGCACGCCGCGCACGAAAACTTGATCTGAGCGAATGGCCACCGGTGGCGAAAAGCCCGCGCCGCCGCCCGCAGCAATTAAATCATCCTGATCGACGCCGTCGCCGCTGATCCCGATGGCGCCGACCAACACGCCGTTTTTGTAAAGCGGCATGCTGCCGGGAAAGATTTGAATACCGTTGGGCAGACTCGAAATCGTGGTGCAAGGCGCCGCACCGCCACTCAGCACGGTTTGCAAATTTGATTTGATCAGATCGAGCTGCAAGCCGACATTGAAGACACTCCAATTTTCGATCGCGGTGCTGAACGGACCAGCCGCCGTATTGTTGATGCCGTCTGGAAAGAACGGCCGGTGCAGAAATCCGCCTGCGCGATCCGTGAAGGCGACTGAGCCATCCAACTTCAAACCATCAGCGTTGGCGCGATCGACGTACGATCCGAAACCTGCGGCGCGCAGCAAAGCTCCCGCAGTTGCGCTGGAATAAAACGCGGCCGTGCGCGCCTTCTGTACGGACACGTCAAAACCAAAAACCGGCGCATCCTGTAGCCGAAAGACGCCGAGCACAACTCCGTTCGTGTCGACGACCGCCAGGCTGACGCGCGCATTGCTGCCCTGCGGTTGGCGAATAGCTGCGCGTGTGATGTTTGACTGTTGCGCTGCGTGCGAAATGATCGCATTCACGTCGGCGGCGGTCAGAGAGTTTGCAGTCACGGCCGGACTGCCGATGAAAGGGAAGAAGCGCGTATCGACTTCGCCGGCAATGCCGCCGACGACTGTGGGCGTGAATGCAGATAGTTGCGCACCGCGAATCGGAAACAGCGGATCGACGGCGCCCGGCAAACTGCCGAAGGCGATGGTAGCTGGCGCTGGCGGACTTACGACATTCAAATACGCCAGACGAATTCCGTTGACCAGGATGTTGTCGCCGCGAACGAGAGAAGGTGCTTCGAAACCTCTGACTGCCGAGGTCGCGATTACTTCTTCGAACGGCTGATCAAAATCAGAAGGATCGCGATCGACCGTGTAGGCGCCGTCGCCTTCTATCCCAACCCCGCCGACTGCTTCGCCATTTTTGTAAATCGGCGCGCTGCCGGGATCGCCACTGAGGCCCAGCGGCAACCCAGGCATCTTGATGTCCGAACAAGGCAGCGACGAAAACTGCACGCCGTAGAGTGGACCACCCGGCTGAAAGTCAACGCCGGGCGGAAAATGTTCCTGAATGATGAAGCCTGCCGTGCGCGAGGTGAAGGCGTTCCCGCGCGTGCTGAACAAAGCCGCCGTGCCCGCTTTAGAGATTGCCGCCAGCTTCGCCGGCACGACCGTACCATCCAGTCCCGTCGAAACAAATCCGGTGACCGGATTAGGCGCCAGCGTTGGCCCAGGACCGCCGCCGCGAAACTGCGTCGTCGCCGGCGCGCCAGTCATCTTGAAAACGCCGAGCACGTTTCCTTCTTTATCGGTCACTGCGACCGTCACCGGATGATTGATCGACGCAGCGGCCGAGACTGCTTGCGCGATGATCGACTGCACCTCAGATGTGGTTAACGTGCCGGCGGTCGCCGATGGTTGCACGGGCGGCGCGACGGTTCCCGGGGTCGGCGCCGCGCCATCGTCATCCGGTGGTCGATCGCCGACATGTCCGATGCCGACGCGCA
>CBFHBI010000721.1:0-2321 GCA_965653755.1 uncultured Blastocatellia bacterium | reverse complement strand
CCTGATTGATGTCGGCCAGCGTACAAGCTGCCGACAGCCCGGCAATCGCCGGCCGGGGGACCATCGCTTCGCGCACCAGTGTATCTGAGAATTCGAAGACGCGATGAATCAAACGGCGCTCCTCGGCACGCAAGTGTCCGCTCTCTTTCGAAATGTCCACGAGCTGGCGCAGTTCCGCTTCGCTATAGACCGCCGCGTGATTCAGCGACGCCTTGATCCCGAACACGCGAGCCAAACCTTGGCCAGTGCGATTGAAGACAAAAATGAAAGGCCGGAAGACCTTGGCGAACAGTTCCAGCGGCCGCGCCACAAACAATGCCAGACCTTCGGCGCGTTCGAGCGCGAACATTTTCGGCATCAATTCGCCGAGCACGATATGAAGAAATGTAATCGCAGTGAAGGCGATGGCGATCGCAAAGAAGTGGGCGACGTATGCTGCTCGCCCTGCGGGCGCAATCGCTGCAGCCACCGGCTCCAGAAACGCGGCGACCGTCGGCTCACCAATCCATCCCAAAGCGAGTGAGGCGATTGTGATGCCCAACTGCGTCGCCGAAATAAAGAACGTTGGATCGTTAATTAAACGTAAGGCGCATTCGGCGCGACGGCTTCCGGCCGCGGCGCGAGTCTCCAAACGTGTGCGCCGCACCGAAACGAGGGCGAATTCGGCTCCGACAAAAAAACCGTTCGCGCCGACAAAGAACAAGACGGCAAGGAGTTTCGCCAGAACCGTGGTTGCAGTCGTGGAGGTTGTGCCGTCAGCCAGAAAAGCCAGACAATAACTCGCAGGATCGTCCATTTCGAATAAATCGAGAGGATAAATATCTTACCACGTTCAGATTTAGCAGCCGCACTTGTGCCCCGACTGAACTCGGTACTCTGACACCCTAGCTGGACACACGTCGACTACGCAGGGCGAGCCGCGTCAAATTGTTGGGTTAATTGCCGATCAATGCACGCCGGCTGCTGCCGCGCGCACGCGGGCAGTGGGGCGGTGATCGTGACGAGAACATGCCTTAGCCAAGGCATCATCAACCCGCGGTTCGATATTGCATTCGGGCTGACGACAAACGGCGGCAAGTTCCGAAACAACCAGATAGCGGGAGCGCTCCAGCATTCGCTGTTCACGAAACGAGAGCGGCTTTATCTGGCTCAAGTAGCTGAGATGCTTGAGCACCTCGGCAACTTCAAAGATGTTTCCGCTGCGCATTCTATCGGAAAATTCTTTGAAGCGATCCTTCCAATCATTCGGGGGCGTCGCGAAGTCGCTCGACAGAGCTTTGAAGAGCACGTCGCACTCACTCGAAGTGATGGGCCGTCGCAGGCCCACCTCATTGGCGTTGGAAACGGGAACTAGCACCAGGGAATTGGTTGCCGCAAGCCGAAGCGTATAGAACGGGAGTGCTACTGCCCCGATTTGCTTCTGCTCAATTTGTTCGATTGTGCCGATACCATGGTTGGGGTAAACGACTTTCTGGCCGACCTTGAAGCCCACCTTTAACACCTCCGACAGTTTTACGAGCACCTGACTAGTCGCATTCGCGGCTGATTGAATTAGCTATCAAACGAGAGTGGTGAATCGGGTAATACTCTTGACGGTGATTTGAGAATAGCAAGTTGACTTGCGAGGCGTCAAGCTTTGCGGTGGGCCAAGTGAATTGCGCAAGAGTCACAGCAATCGATGGGCCAGAGAAAAGATCATTTGACTTTTGGCATTGGACACTTGTCATTTGTTGATTTCGGTGTGCGCGATGAAGTCAGTGCCGCGTGCGTTATCCGTTGGCTCAGCGAACCTTAGACGAACGTTTCTTCGATCCGTCCGTCGACGCGGATGGTGCCGCGCGGTTCCCGCAAATCAACAAATGACAAATGTCCAATGACAAATGTTAAATGGATCTTTTCATCCCGCGTAGCTTTCATCCTGTTCGATCTTCGAAAGCACCCAATCGAATTCTCCCGAAGTAATCTTCCCGCCGCAGAATTCGCAGATGCCCGTCGCGTTCACCTTCAAGGGCGCGCCACAATTCGGACAGTTCAGATCGGCGCGTGCCGCGGCCGGCTTGGCCTTGCTGTAGCGCACGAACGTCCAATACTCGCTCCATTGCCGCAGGCTCTTATTCGATCCGGCGACCACTTTGCCCGTTTTGTCGACCGTGTAATCGTAGCCTTGAGCGAAGATGCGCAGCGTGATCGAGTTGTAGAAAGCATCTATCTTGACCTTCACGGGCTGCATCGCAGTGATTTGTCATTGCTCCAAAGCGTTACGCAAACCCTGACGCTGGTATGCTTCAATCCAGTAACGATGCATTTGAAAAATGTTGTCG
>CBFHBI010000720.1:0-2322 GCA_965653755.1 uncultured Blastocatellia bacterium | reverse complement strand
GGATCAGCCTCGCCCGGATCGACGCAATCGCCAAGGCCGAGAACCAAAAACGATAACGTGAACCGAATTCTTGATTCGCGGAGTTCGAATAAGCCGCACTGAAAGGAGGAAGGGCCGTGGCCTCACAGTGTTCAAAGCCCCGGAGCATTACGCGCAGCATAAGTGGAAAACTCATACTGATCCACTTATTAATTGCCAGCGAACCGATCAGTGGCTACCAGGCGTTACAACGCCTGGAACCTATTAGCGAAGAGAGACTGGTAGCCCTCCTGACTCTACGAACCGCGTTTCCGAAGATAATTGAAGCGGTTAACGAACGCGGCGTAAGTTTTCAAACTTTCCAACCCTTTATTAACGAAATCAAAGACGCCGGAAAGTATTTAGGATCAAGCCAACTCAACCTGCTTCTTGCTACTGTCAGCAACAACTATCGTCCGTCCGAACCGCCGCGTTACCGGGTAACCTACAGTTCTCTCAAAGGCGTGGCGGCGAATTTGCTGCTCGACAAAAACATTCCCAAAGACTGGAACGATATTCTCGGAGATAAGAAGTATTCCGTGACGCCGAACGAGGTTCTCAGGACGTTGTCAGGGTTGATGACGCGTTTCTCTTCACGAAACTATAGACAGCATTATTTTGGTGGCGAGTCCTCCGAAAATGGGCCTCTCGATGATGACTCAAAGCTGGCGCGACTTTATCGAATTAGAAGAAAACCATTGTTCGTCGGAAGCACGGGAGAACCAAATGGCGATGGCGAGGCGGTGTACCCAGGCACCGCAGACGTTGCCGGGTTGATTAGTTCTTTGAACGACCAAAACAAGCAATGGCGTTTAGTGGACATCCAGCAGGACCCGGTACCACCCAAAAAGGGTAAGTCTCCAACTGACCTCTACACCTTCAGAAAATTTCTCGAAAAGGGCGAACTGCGTCTCTTCGCGGGGACCAAGCTCGCGGCATTCTATTCTTATCTTACCAAGAACTACTTTCCCCCCGACTTCGCAGCGATCGAATTAGAGACAGAGCGAATTGATGATAGTCAAGAAGACGAAGATTGCGCCGGACCGGAAAAATATGGTCCGCTCGATAGTACGGCAAGTCTGATCGGCCCGTTGCTGAGTCTAAACGTCGCGATTGTTGAAAACATCTCTGAAAAACCCATCACCACCGGCAGGCTCTTTGTGAAGATCAACAAAGCAGAAACACTGCGTACGCGCGAACAAGACAACGCAACTCTGAACGCAGCGCCCTTCCAATCAGTACCTTTGTTTGCCTCCGGCGTACTCAAGCCTGGAGAGAAGGTGATAATCCCAATTGATTTGTCGCTGACCAATGATGATTGGGACCACTGGGACACGCCAAGCGAAAGTGCTGACGATCCAGTGAAATTCGCGGATGAACTAGCCAGACTGCGAAAGGTTGGCGGGCTCCGGTTTCCCGGTGTGCGGCCCAGACTGTCGCTGCCCACTGCGGCAATCGAAGGAATGCTCCGCCGCCCGAAAATCGACTTCTCGGAAACTCCTGAATACCTGTACGGGCCCTCGCTACGGCTTGAGGCCGTTGAAATCAACTCTGGTGGCGATTTAGTCCGGCATTTCGATCCGACTAGACTAAATATCACTCCGGAGGGAGAGTTGGTTGGTGGCAGCTGTCCATATATCTATTCATATAATTCAGCGACCGCTAGATGGATGAACCAAGGGACCATTTTGGTCGGTAAGAGTGCAAAAGCAAAAGAATCGATGGATGAGACTCCTTTGCGCAGCTTTGACGGCCGACTCCTAATCAGGGAGCGAGATCCCGAAGAATCCTTTATCGATCTTGTTCAAATACGGGCGAAGTTGGCGGACGGATCATCTATCATTCTACGCGCTAAAGACCTGAGACTGAGGAATGCTGACGGAAATTACTTACAGCTGCGGCAGAATCAGCAGATGGAAATTGCCTTCGAAATCCCCGTTGGTTTCGTGGCTGAAAAGTATTATGTCATCTCTTCAGGCTACTACCTTCCCTCTAACAAAAAGACAAGCGTCTCGAGAAACCTGCAAACACATGTGTCACTGCAACGATTCTCGCGTCACATCCGTGCTTGGCGTTGAGGTGCGCGTCAGTACATACTGACTTTTGATTCGCACGACTATCCCAGCACAAGCCACATAGAAAGCATCACTTAAGATCCTTTTTATGATCGAGAACCTTAACAACCGTGAACGCACGCATTCATGCGGTGCGCTGCGCAAAGAACACGCCGGTCAGCGCGTGACGTTGATGGGTTGGTGCGCGCGGAGACGCGCTTTTGGGCCGCTGACGTTTATTGATTTGCGC
>CBFHBI010000719.1:0-2326 GCA_965653755.1 uncultured Blastocatellia bacterium | reverse complement strand
ATTCTTTTTCCTGGCCGTCCGAATCCTGTGGAGCGCGCCAATCCTTCGGCAGCTTCAGAGTGGTCGCCACACTATCCACGAATTCATCGACCGAGTCCCACTTAATCGCGTTATCGTAGTTGATCTGCAGGTAGGATAATAGTCCATCTATGAAACGCATCTGCAGGTTGCGGACGCCTTTCAGGTTCGGAAAGCGCGAGGCATCCAGCACAAAAGCGCTGCCTTGCTCAGGTCCGCTCGACATGTCCGGTTGGACGGCCTTATCTTTGGGCGACGTTTTGATTACGACGCTCGGATCAATCACCGAAAGGCGTAAGCGCGATAAACCAAACTTGTCCGGCTTTTCGACGGTGACGCCGGGAAACTGTGCCGCCACCGCAGCTTGCGTCATTCCCATGCGCAGGCCGCGCAACTGTGGTGATTGATCCAGTCCCAGCGTGCACTGCGGCGCGGGGGCGTCGGGTTTTTTTTGCCCGAAAGCAACTGCGCACAAGACAAACGTAACGAGGATAAATAGAACTACTTTTTTCATCATTGGTAGTATAGCTTCAGGATTTATTTTGCCGCGACTTGCGCATCGCGCGCGAGCAGGGCAGCACCAATCGCCACGCCTTCCGGGCCGAGTTCCGCAGCCACAATTCGGGTCGCGTCGAAGCATTGCTGAAAAGACCGTTTGCGAGCTTCGTTAGTGATCGGGTTTAGTAGTAATTCGCCGGCTTCCATCACGGTGCCACCCAAAATGATCCGTTCGATGCTCAGGAGATTTATCATACTGGCAACCGCGATGCCGATTGAGCGGCCCGTCCGTTCCAGCATCATGATGGAAAAGTCGTCGCCGTTAATTGCTTCCAGCGCCAGGTCCGCGGCGGTGAAACTGTCCTGCATCGCCAGGCGCGACAATGAAGAGGTGTTGTCGCGATTCAAACGTTCGCGCGCGCGCCGCACGATATTTGGTCCCGAAGCGATCGTCTCGAGGCAGCCCGTGTTCCCACAGGCGCACTCAGCGCCTTCGGTGTCGATCGTGATATGTCCAATTTCACCCGCACAGCCGGAAGCGCCCGTCCACAGCCGGCCATCGAGAATGATGGCGCCGCCGATTGCATCGCCAATGCCGATGTAAAAAATATCGCTCGCGCCTCGGCCGGCGCCGGCTTTGAACTCGCCGTACGCCGCCGCGTTCGCATCATTTTCCAATTCGAATCTGAGGCCGGTTGCTGCCATCAGGTCGGCGTGGATATGCGCCCGCGCGGTAAACGGAAGGCCGGTCGAGACGAGCACGCGATCTGTTTCTCGGTTAACGAGTCCGGGAATTGCCAAGCCCACCGATTTGATGTCCCCGGAATTTTTCAACTGGCTCGTCAGTTCGGAAACTGCTTCGATCAGATGTTCAGGTTCATAGCTCGCCGTGCGGACCTCGATTGGATCGCCGGCCTCGTTAATCAGCACACCAGCCAAAGTCGTCAACGCGACTTCGATTCCGGCAAAGCTAGCTGGACGTTCTTCAGGCATGGTGTGAGATCCTTCTCACGAGGTTCCTCGGAGCGGGCAGGAATTTCGCCGCCATATTATGCGAGGGTCATGGGGCTGTCAAACCGCCCCGTCAGCGTGTAGAATGCCCCGCGACAAGAATGACCCCAACCGCGGACCAGACTGACGCGCTGACTTTGCAGCTAAAGCGCATTCTGCTGCCGACCGATTTCAGCGGCTGTGCCAACTATGCTCTGCCTTACGCCGCCGCGATTGGCCGGGCGACGAATGCAACGGTGATTTGCGTCAACGTCGTAGAGCCGATTGTGCCCGCAGTCGGCTATACCGGGATGGTTGAAGCCATGCCGATCGCAGAGATGAGCGAGCAGATCGAAGATTCGGCCGAACGCGAGTTGCCCGACGTTTTGAATTGCGAAGAGCTGCGCGGCTTGAAAGTGGAAGAGGTGATCGGACACGGCGATGCCGCCGCCGAGATCGTCCGGATTGCGGATGAACGTCACGTGGATTTGATCGTGATCTCGTCGCAAGGGCGCACAGGCCTCGGACGGATCATCTTTGGTTCAACCGCCGAAGCCGTAGGCCGTCACGCGCATAGCCCCGTTCTGGTAGTCAAACCGCCCGTTGATGAGGAGGAGAAGAACAGTGAGCAGTGAGCGGTGAGCAGTTCACTGCAGGCCGCCATTCAGGCTGATTCGAACGAAATTTCAACGCGAAGGATTTTAACTGCTTACTGCTCACCGCTCACCGCTCACTGCTCACTGATCAATGACCAGCCTCCAATTCCTGTCTCATCTGATCGAACTGTAGGGGATGTACGCCGTCTTCGTGTTGGTGATGC
>CBFHBI010000718.1:0-2327 GCA_965653755.1 uncultured Blastocatellia bacterium | reverse complement strand
AATGTGTCCGCCGAAGATTCGCGCCTGCCTTTGATCGATCCGAAATTCGATGGGCAGGAGCTCACCTTCAAGCTGAAAGATCAAGGCGTGATGGTGGCCAAGCTGAAATTAACTGGCGCTGAGTTTGTCGGCAGCTATCAAATCGAAAACTCAGATGAGAAGGGCCAGATGAAATTGATCAGAAAAAATTAGCGTGCTGAAGGTTTGACTGGAGCGCGGCCGTCTCGGGTGTCCCGTTTAGAGAAATGCAAGGGGGACGCTTGCGCTCCAGTCGCAATCGAGCGCGCCGTTCCAGGAGACGACGGCCACCAGCTCGCACAGATCATTTCTTCACAGCTTCCCATTTCTCCGTGAATCCTTCGGTGCTGAATTCACCCGCGAGCTTCCCATCTTTCAGCACACCTGTAACGACAATCGACTCATGCTTTTGGAAGTCAACTGTAAAACTCAACTTGCCGGCAGCATATTTGCCGTCGCGAATCGTGCCCGGCCCGGTGTGATCTGAATAAACGGTGCCCGTAACGTTTGGGCCGTCCATCTTGAACGTGAAAGTCGCCGGAACTTGGTTTTCATGAACATGAAACGTCACGTTCCAGTTTCCTGTTAGCGGATCGCTCTGGGCTTCCGCTAAATATTGAGATTGATTGGCGAACGCTCGGTGATGCGCCGCCACCGCGGAACACCCGGTGAGAGAAACAACCATCAGAATGCCGACTACGATAATTGAAAATGGTTTTGAATTCATCTGAATACTCCCTGAACTAACAAAAATTTCTGACTCAGCAAGATTGACGCTCATCCTCCGACCCTCATTATCAAATTATTTCTTACAAAGTAGATTTCAGGGCGTGTTAATGGACAAATCGGCGTTCGATGTTCACGATCTTGGACGCAACTAATAGCCAGCGAGCGTTCACATCGATATGATCGGCGCATCGTCAGATGAAATCGAGAAAGAAAACCTCCGACCGACGCACCCGCCGCACGCGAAATAAAGTCAGTGGCGCGCTGGTCGATTTGATTCAAGAGAAACGGTTCGACGACATCACGGTGCAGAACCTGATAGATCGCGCCGGTGTCGGCCGCTCAACCTTCTATTCGCACTTTCGCGACAAAGAGGATGCATTCGAACATCAATGGGAAGGCTTCAACCAACACCTCGCCGACCAAATCAGATGGGATAAAGCTGGTACGGATTCGTTCTTTCCGGTCGCGCCGTTCTTTCAGCACCTGCAAGAAGCGCAATCGTTTTATCGCGGGCTGGTGCGATCAGGTAAGGCCGAAAAAATGTTTAATCGCGGAGTCTCGTACCTCAGTCACAACATTGAAGCCGCATTAAAGCAGCGATTGAAATCACGCGAGGTCGCCATTCCGATCCCAGTACTGTCGCATTACCTCGCGAATGAATTTTTTGGTTTGCTGAAGTGGTGGCTCGACGCCGGCATGCCTTACACGCCCAGCGCGATGGACAAGATGTTTCACCGGCTGGTGAATCCTACGCTAGCCCCGGTTTTGTCCCCGAACAAAACAGCGCCCGCAGCTTTGCGGTAACTGGATGATCGCCGCAGCGGCGCGTGATTTCGGCGGCAATCGCGGCTTCGATTTCCGGAAGACGCGTCTCGTCGCGCGCGCGGATGTCGTTGATTATCGGATTGCCATATACCAGACCTCGCGTCACGTCGCGCGCGGAATCTACTTTTGTCGTTAGCGAAACGAATTCTATTTTCACATTCTGAAATCCTGCGGTCGTCAGAAGCGATTTGATCGTTTCGGGGTCATGAAATGAAAACGGGACCTGGTAAAAGTCGGGTGGATTGTCGTCAAAAAATCTGCCGATGATCGTGTGAGCGATGTGGCCCATCTCGTGCTCTTCAATCGCGTCCCAAACATCAAAAAGAAAGACACCGCCAGGTTTCAGCACGCGATATGCTTCGCTAAAGGCTTTTGACTTATCGGGAAAGAACATGACTCCGAACTGGCAAACGACACCATCGAACGACTGATCCGCGAAAGGCAAGTCGGTAGCGTCGGCTTGCTTCCACACCACATTCTCATCGGCGCTGAATTTCTGCCTCGCATAATTCATCATCGCGTCATTGAGATCCGTCGCAACGATACTGACGGCTGAGGGCAAACGGTCGCGCAGTCTTCGCGTGACGATGCCGGTGCCGCACGCCAGTTCAAGCAGGCTGCCGCCGCTCGCAACAGAGACTCGTTGCACCAATTCTTCTGCATAAGGTACGAGCGCGACCGGCCCGAGATAGAAGAGCCCCGGCGTCAGGATCTCGCCGATTCGATAGCCCCTCAACACGTCCAGGCCGTCGGCG
>CBFHBI010000717.1:0-2335 GCA_965653755.1 uncultured Blastocatellia bacterium | reverse complement strand
CGTCGACGAGCAAAACGAGATCGATCTGGCCGGCGGGCAACTTCGGATCGTTCACCGTGCCGAGCACCGTCTCGACGTTCGCGATCTTGTCGCGCTGCGCGCGGGCGCGGAGTTTCTCGAGCATCTGCGGCTGTAAGTCTTCGGCGTAGGCTTTGCCGTTGGGCGCGACCTTGCGCGCCATGCGAAAGGTCATGTAGCCGGTGCCCGCGCCGACGTCGGCGACGACCATGCCGGGGCGGAGGTTGAGCAGGTCGATGGCGAGATCGGGAGCTTCTTCCTCTTCGCGCTCGGGGCGATCGAGCCAAGCGGAGCCGGACGCGCTCATCACCTGCGCGATGTGCCGGCCGGTAAGCGGATGCGTGGCTTGTCCGAAGGCCGGGGCGAGCGACAGGATCAACAGCGCGATCAAAGCGAGAGGCATTTTTTCCACTGTAGCCGAAGAGGCACTAAAATAGAAGTTCAGAGGCCAACATGGCTCTAAGAGGCCGCGAAAAAAACCCACACAGGCACGAATGGCTGTGCCACGTTGCGATTTCTTGGCTCGCCGCTTGTTCCGCACTCGCTGCTCCCACGCCGAAACTGACGATCGTTCATCCGGTGTTTGCGCAGTACGAAGACGGCGCGCCGATGGCCAAGGACTATCAGTTCATGCCGGGAGAATCGATCTTCTTCAGTTGCCAGATCGAAGGATTCGCGAAGTCGCCGGCGGACAAAGAAGAGTCGCGCAAAGTTTTTCTGAGCTATCGCGTGGAAGCGAAGGATGCGCACGGCGTATTGATTCAAGCTGCGGCGACGGGCAAAGAAGATTCCGCGGTTTCGCCCGAAGACAAGGAATGGAAGCCGAAGATTCGCGAGACCATCGTGATTCCGGCGCTGGCCGATAGCGGCGAGTATTCGATCGCGCTTTATGTGAAGGACGAAGTTAATCTCGCGACGGCCGAAGCGCACACGACGTTTCAGGTGAAGGGTCGCGACGTGGAGCGCAGCGATACGTTGATCGTCCGAAATTTCCGGTTCCTGCGCAGCGAAGATGAATCGAAACCGCTGCAGGTCGCCGCATTTCGTCCGGGGGATGCAGTGTGGGCCCGATTCGACATGACCGGTTACAAGATCGGCGACGCGAATCGCGTGGACATCGGCTACGGACTTTCGGTGTTGAGTCCTGACGGCAAGATCGCATACACCGAGCCTAATGCCGCCGATCAAAAGGAGCAGCCGTTCTATCCTCAGCGCTATCAACCCGGCGTGCTGAGTTTGAACTTGGCCAAAGATCAACCGCTCGGAGAATACACCATTGTACTCACGGTTCGCGACAACGTGGGTAAACAAACTTTCGAAATGCGCGAAAAGTTCTCCGTCGAGTAACGCTAAGCGCACCAATAGTTCTTAACCGTTTCATCACGCGCTAAACGAAACGTACCCGCGCTGCGGGGTATCCATGATTGGGTGCACGATTGTGCACCAAACATCAATCAAAAAAGGGAGAACCATGAAGAGACTTGGTCTATTTATTATTGTTGCGATTGCGGTAACGGGAGCGCTGGCGCTCGCTGACGATGACAGCGGCTTCCAGGCAGTGCCGTTCGTTTTCGTTGGCTCAGCTCCGGGCTGCGCGCCGGGCGCGGCGGGATCGAACATTGTTACATCGGCGTGGCTGGGAGGAATGGGGTTGCCCGATAACGGCAGCTCGAACACTGCGCCCACGAATCGCGATCCGCATCTTGGACTGCTGTTGTCAAAGAACGGTTTGACGACGGACTGTTCGGCGGCGGGCGCGACGATCAAAGGGGTGGAAGGAATGGTGGTGACGGAACTGGGCTTCGATTTCCGCAACGGCGGACACTGCGGAGCAGGCGCACCGCGTTTCAATCTGACGACGCAGGATGGCGTGCTGCACTTCATCGGCGGCTGCGCAAACGCTGCGCCGACACCGGCCCCGCAGAATCCGGGCGAGTGGAGCCGCGTGCGCTTCGATACGTCGAGCGCGGCGCAGGCATTCCCGCCGGTAGCGGCTGGATCGAAGGTGAAGAGCCTGACCATCATTTTCGATGAAGGTACAGACACGCCGAGCGCGCCGGATCCGATGGGAGTTGGGTTGGCCGTGATCGATAACATCGACATCAACGGACACCTGATCACTTCGGGGCCGCGCGGCAACGAGAACCAGGACGACAACGGGAAGGGCGACGACAATCACGGAAAGAATTAGATAGTAGTCACTTCATCAATTCAACGCCGAGTTGAAGCGCTTGCCGGTATCCGGCAATCGCTTCAACATAAGACAGACTACAGAAGGCACAAGGCAGAAGGCAGAATACCGATGGCATCCGGCATA
>CBFHBI010000716.1:0-2337 GCA_965653755.1 uncultured Blastocatellia bacterium | reverse complement strand
ATCGTCACCTGCTGATTGGAAAGCGCGCGTGAAGGCGCTGGCAAACGAAAGGACTGGTTCGAAATGAGTTGTGCACATGGCTATCTCTTGACTGGTGATCGATCTCAGACAATGTATCGCGAGTTTTTTCGCCACGCGTCTCAGAGCTCCAGGCCTTTCTGCTTATTGATAACCCTGGCTCTCTTTCTTCAGTCAATTCCCGCAATCGCGCAGGACAAGAAGCCGAGTAATGCCGACCAGGAGGATGTGATCAAAGTCACTTCCAACCTGGTTAATCTGGACGTCATCGTCAAAGACAAAAAAGGTAAACCCATTACGGATCTTAAAGCGGAAGACTTTAGCGTCTCTGAGAATGGAGCGCCGCAAAAAATTGAGTTTTTCGATTCCACTCTCACTACCGCATCCGCGTCCGTCAAGACAAACGAAACCGGCGTGTCCACAACCACGGGTTCGAGCGAGCCGGGGCCGCGAACGCCAGGCGCCTTTCCGCGCAATATCATCGCCCTGGTCCTTGATGGCCAGAGCACCGAACTGGTGAACTTGAAACACGTGCGCGAAGGAATGGTGAAGTATAT
The DNA here is from genome assembly GCA_965653755.1 of uncultured Blastocatellia bacterium. GTDB lineage: Bacteria > Acidobacteriota > Blastocatellia > Pyrinomonadales > Pyrinomonadaceae > UBA11740. The sequence continues at coordinate 1,762 of CBFHBI010000716.1, read as the reverse complement.
TCGCGAGCGCGTCTCTGACACTGATTCCGTCGCGCTGTTCTCAATCTCGGGTGGCTTGCAACTCTTGCAGCCGTTTACTCAGGACAAGACCCGGCTGATCGCGGCAGTCGAGAATGCTTACGACAGCTCGACTGTTTCCAAAACCTCTGAGGCGCGCGGGATCAATGAAAATATCGCCGCGCTCCGCGACAAAATTTCCGGAGGCGCTCCCGAGGATGTGCCCAATACACAGGCCGGCGGCGCCGGAGGCTCGGCAGCACTGGAGACACGGATAGCACAGCGAATGCTGGAAGAATACATTCAATTGCGATCGGCTTTGAGCACACAACAAACTCGGCCGGTGCTGGCCGCGCTGGCGGCGATTGCCGAAGGCCTGCGTTCAATTCCCGGCAAAAAAACTGTGGTGATGTTCTCGCAGGGGTTTGTGGCGACCGAAGCGCTCGACTGGCAGGTGCAGAGCACGATCGACATGGCCAATCGCGCCAACGTGTCGATCTATATTATCGATTCGTCCGGTCTAGTCGGCGGGACGCCGACGTCAGGCTCCCTTGGCTCCAGCTCGCCGCTTGGCGGAATCTCCGCTGCCACCGATATGGAGCATCGCCGCAGGGCGGCGGCGGGCGAAAGCGTCTTTGACATTGCGCGACAGGAAGGATTAAACCGCCAACAAGATCTCCTGTATCGAATTTCAGAAGACACCGGCGGACGCTTCCTAAAAAATACTAATGACATCGGCGGCGGACTCGAGCGCATCGACAGCGAAATACGTTCGCGATATACGCTGGCTTACCGCAGCACGGACCCTAATTTCGACGGCAGTTTCCGCAAAGTTAAAGTTGAAGTACGCCGGCCTGATGCCGTTGTAATCACCCGTGCCGGTTACAACGCGATTCCGCCATCGCAGATCATTCCCTTTTCTCCTGAAGAGCGAAAGCTAATCGCGAACTTTACTGATCTACAGGCACGTTCAACTTTGCCGATATCTGTCGAAGTAGATCCTTTTCGCAACCGGGACGGTTATTATGTTGTGCCGCTCTCGTTCGAAGTCTCGCCTGCCGCGGTACAGTTCGGCCGAAAAAGTGACAAGCAGAATTTACAGTTGCAGGTGCTGGGAGTTATCAGGGCCGAAGGCGACGAAAAGATTCTCTCGCGCCTCGGTGGCAACTTTGACGTCTCACTGAGCCCGGAACAATACGAAGCGATCACTCATGACAAGATATTTTATCGTCAGGACATGGTTCTGGGATCTGGCAACTACACGGTTGATCTAATCGTACTCGACCGAATTTCCGGAAAGGCCGCGGCGAAAAAGGAGAAGATTGTCTTGCCGGCTGATGACTCAGAGTTTTGGACCAGCAACGCGATTCTGAGCCGGCATACCGAGCCGCGTAAGGGAGCGACCGGTGACGTGCTTAACGAAGGCGGCGTCCAGATTCGGCCATCACCCAGTCGCGAATTTCATCCGACCGATGATCTAATTATTTTTTTCCGTCTCTATAATGCCGCGTTGATGAAGGAGACCGGGCGAACCCTGGTCAGAGTCACCGTCACGATCACCAAAGACGGGCAACAGGCGATGCGACCACAGGACTATCAACTGATGGAAAGCGTCACCGAATCCTCGTCATATTTAACGTTTGCCAAGTACTTCAAACTGACAAGTCTGGCGCCCGGAAAGTATTCCGCTTTAATTGAGAGTCGGGAGATTGTGCAGAACAAAGTGGTCAAGCAGCAGGCCGATTTCACCATCGTTCCGTAATTG
>CBFHBI010000715.1:0-2338 GCA_965653755.1 uncultured Blastocatellia bacterium | reverse complement strand
TCGCTTTCGTATCTTCAAACGTCGGCTCGTGCACATAACCAACCTGGTTCGCATCCATGAAGCACGGATTGCACATCATGTTGCAGCGATTCGTCAGATCGACGGTCAACACTGCGCCGCGGCCGAATTTGATCGTCGACGTGCCGTGACGATGCACGTTCGCGTCTTCCGCCGCGCGAAAATCTCTACCGAAGAACAGCGATTCGATTCTTTCGAGGAACGCCGGATCGGTCGCCATTACGTCGCTAAACTCACCGTGCTTCGGACAAGTTTTCTTCATCACGACTTGTCCGTTCTCTTCCAGGATTTGCGCCTTGAGTTCGCCCGGATGTTGGTGCATCAATGTTTCGAGCGGAGTTTCGCCGCTGATTACAGCGTTACGCACTTCCTTTACACATCGCGGGCAAAGCGAATCTGTTTCTCGGGGAAAACCTAACGGCGGCGCGGTTCTTTCGTAGGATTTCAGTAGCGGACCCGGCGCCCAGTTGGGGCGAACGGCTTCGCCTTCAGGCAAGCGCTGATTGACTGACTGGAAAGCTTTCCAGGCCACATCCGACAGCGTCGACACGATTTTCGATCCGGTCACACCGGATAATTTTTTCTTGTCGGACTCGCCGCGGCGGAATTGATCGCTAAACAATGAAAGCTTCTCCTTAAATCAGTACCAGACACAGTAAGACGGTCGCCTGGGTTATCTGGCTGCAAAAAAATTCGCCGACGGTATTTGAGACATCGACGATACGCCATGATAGTTTGCTGCGGAGGGCAATGGCAAGACCAAATCCCTGCATCAGGGCTCAATGAGCCACAAGTTTTCTCTAGATTGCTAGATTTCTTGGCCTTTTCAGCTTCGCGATTTCGAAAACTGCGTTGTACCATCTGCGCGCGGAGTCTCGATGACTACTAAACAAAGGTTGGTTTCCGAACTCGCTGCGCACGTCAACGGTCGTGTCGTCGGAGATGGTTCGACACCGATTGCGCGGGTGGCCAGCCTCGATGCGGCGGCGGCAGGCGACATTTCGTACGTTGAAGACGAGAAATTTTTCGAAGCTGCGCGCCAGAGCGGTGCGTCGTGCTTGATTGTTCCCGAAGGCCTCAACCTCGACCGGCCCTGCCAGATTGTCGCGAAAAATCCGAAGCTCGCGTTTGCCTTAATTGCCGAAATCCTGCATCCGCCAAAACGGCGCGACCCGCAAATTCACCCGTCCGCGGTGATCGCTGAAGATGCAAAGCTCGGCCGCGACGTCTTCATTGGCGCGTTTGTCTGCGTGGGAGAAGGCTCAACGATCGGAGACCGCACGCAGCTTCGCGCCGGAGCGAAGATTGGCGACCAGGTGATCGTCGGCGCTGAGTGTGTGATCCACCCGAACGTCTTGATTTAAGACGGGATGTCGATCGGTAATCGCGTGAATCTGCACGCCGGTGTGGTGATTGGCGCCGATGGATTTGGCTATGTGCGCGGCGATATGGGCTATCACAAGTTTCCGCAAATCGGCACGGCCGTGATTGAAGACGACGTCGAGTTGGGCGCCAACACGACGGTCGATCGGGGCGCGCTGGGCCGCACCCGAATTGGCAAGGGCACGAAGCTCGACAACATGGTCCACGTGGGCCACAACTGCGACATTGGCGAGCGCGTTGTCATCGCTGCCCAAACTGGAATCAGCGGCAGCGTCACGATTGAAGATGATTGCGTAATCGGCGGTCAGGTCGGGTTCGGCGATCACATTCGCGTGCAAAGCGGCGCTGTGATCGGATCGAAGGCCGGCGTGTTGCCGGGAAAAATTGTGCGGCCCGGAGTGTGGTGGGGAATTCCGATTCAACCACTCGATGAATACAAGCGTTTGAACGCACATCTCAGTCGCGTGCCACATCTTCGTGAAGAATTGAAAGAGTTGCGCGCGCGCATGACAGAATTAGAGCAAGAGCTGCGCAAGCGCAACGAATAAAATGCGTTCCGCGGGCGCGATTCCATGCTGGAAAAAAGTTGGAAACGCGCGTAGGATATTCCAGAAAACTTTTGGAAATGATCGTGACATTTTCCAAAAACTTTTTTGGAATTTGCCTCGCGATCTTCCAGAAAAATAACTGGAAATGATCGAGCGATCTTCCAGCAAAAAAGTAATTGACAAGCGAGCAGCGCGTACGCGAACGTGAGTTGGCTTCGCACTCCCGCGAAGACATCCCGCTCGAAAGTCTGCCGTCATGAAAACTCATTTCAACCTGCTATTCATCACGCTCGCTCTCTCAATCGCCGGTAACATTCAAGCGCAATCGAACACATCGACCAATCAGGTCAGTCGCCCGCGGATAGTAGCATCGTCGAATGCCGCCGCGG
>CBFHBI010000714.1:0-2345 GCA_965653755.1 uncultured Blastocatellia bacterium | reverse complement strand
GTTGTCCCACGTCACCAAGTCATCCTGTTGCACCGGCAAGGCATCGCCGGGCCCGTAATTTTGCAGGTCCGGCTGAAACGCCGCACCATCGCCCGAGGCTGCTGGAACAATCTTGATAGACCAGTCCGGCATGAGCTTTTCCTCCTATCGATACGCGTTCTTGTTCGCACCAGAAAATGTCGCTGATGCGAGCGAAACCTAAAAGCGAATAAGACTTAAACGAACTTTGATAACTTTCATGCGCGAATAATTGAGAATCATCCCAATCGAGGCTCTCGTTCAAAGAAACAGTTGCAATTGAGAAGGCAAAAGCTGGAAAGCGGCTTCTCGTCGGGTGGATGCCGCGCCTTATATCACTCCACGCGGATATATGCAATAAAATTTGCAATAACCGGTTTCGCAGAGATTGGTTTCTCCGTCCGGATGGTCAGCTAGTCACTCGATTGACGTTGGTTGCAAGTTGTGACACCGGCTGAAACGGTTCCGCGTCGAACGCTGCGTACTTCGCGCGCAGTCTCATACCGCTGTGAGCGATCGAGCCGAGCCCGTGCCACTCGAAATACTCGAGAGCGACTCAGCGTCGCTTCATAATCTGGTCAAAGACATGATTGATGACGCGGCGACGCGAAATGATCGGCAGGCGATTACGTATTTCCGCGATCCGACGCACGGCGGCGACGCGACGACGCTAAATGAAATCGCCATGGCTTCGAACGTCTGCATTTGAGATTTGTTTCCACAATTGAAATAAATCCTTCGATACATCTCAGCCTGCAAATCTGATAATCTAATGGCCCGGCTTGGGTGTGGATCGATAATTGAGGGAATTCAACTCCAGGTGATCAGAATTTACATCGCGGCGATATTCGTCGTCCTCTTCGCGCGGGCGCAAGTCGGTTTGGGCCAGTCCGCGGATCAGAGTCTGCCGACGCCGATCCTTTCGAGCGATGTCAACGGAAAAATTGTCGCGCTCGATGTCGGAGATTCACGCGCAACGCGACAGTTCTACGCCTTCGCCGCGAGTCCTGGCGATTTATTGATCTCCGTTGACAGCCGAAATCTCAACGGCGATGTCGATGTCTTCACCGCGATTACTTTTCGGCCGCTGGTGAAGACGACCATGTATGCGGGTTCGCAGTCAGCATCGGTTACCAAAAGTATTTATTTGCGCGCGCACCAGATACTGATCCTGCGCGTGGAGGCCAGAACGCCGAACGATGATCCAGGCACGTATCACATTCACCTCGGCGGCAGCTTCGAACCATTCAGCGGCGGCATTCCCGTGGCCGAGAATACCGAGGCGGCCGAATCCCCCAAAGAAAAATCGGGCGCGAACCGATTGTCTTCAGCCGGGGCCACGATTCCGAAACCGTTGCCTGAGATAACTGCGACTGCGGAAGCGAAACCGTCGCCGTCTCCCGAGAAAGCGGAAGAGAAGCCCGCCGAAAACAGTTCAGGGACCAGTGCGCGGAACAACCCGACGCGCCGCGGATCAAGACCAGCGAGTCGACGGCAACCTCCGGCGAAGAAACCATCGCCACCATCAACACCGACAACCGAATCAGCGACCAAGGTGGAAAACCAAAACGCGGTCGATGCGAACAAGACTGGCGCCGTGAAGATTGAGCCCGAGAAGACCGAAGACACGAAAGCCGCAAAGCCCGCGGAGAAGTCTGCGGAAACCACTACGCCCGCGGAAAAACCGAAGGCTCAGGAGATGCCGGCACCGGGGGCGCGACTGATCATTGAAGAAAAGGACGGGACGCGAATCGAACGGCCGATGACTACCGTACGACGCGTGGTGGTCGAAGGCGCCACAATCATGGTTGTTTTAAAGAGCGGAAAGATCGAGCGGATTGCGATGTCGGATGTTTCCCGGATGGCGATCGAACCGCAGCCATAGTGAAGCGCAAACTAACAGTTTGCGTGACATCATTCGTTAATGTTATCGAGAGATTTGAACTTCCACCCTGACTTCGTCAGTACAAATCGGTAGATAATTACTTCCTGTCCCGAACCGTTATCACAACCAACGGTGAATTCTTTGGTGCGCTGTGGGTCCGGCTGCGGTTTGGCGGAAGCAAAACATTTTGCCGCGTTCGTTTCGCCGTTGAAGACTTGTTTGTAGCGCGATAGCAGTGCCGATTTGGTTTTGATGGATGGGACGCCATAGGGCATGGTCACCGGGAAAACTGTCATCTCAGCTACGGCGTTCTTGTCGCCGTTGGCCACGGCGGACTTGAACTTTGCCCAAAACGGAGCAATAGAATCAGTCTGCAGATTGCCCGCGGACGCCGGGAACGCAATGACTATGAGCGAGAGCAAAATCGAAAGCAGAATTCTTG
>CBFHBI010000713.1:0-2347 GCA_965653755.1 uncultured Blastocatellia bacterium | reverse complement strand
ACACAACTTAGCGTCGATTGGCAGCGAGAGAATTTGTTGGGCTTCGAGCCCGGTCACCGGCAGATATGCATAAGCGCCGCGCGCAAATGGGTCGGAGTGCCATTCGTGCAGGTAAGCATCTTTAAGTTGAGACTGAATCTCCGCGGATGTGATCTTGAAGATCAGCGCAAGCGAAGCGATCGCTTGATCAACCAGACTTTGCTGAGTGTCGCTCGCGGTCCTGAGACGATCGGCCCTTGGCCCACCTACCCATCCAACCAGCAGCGGTGCGCGCATCGGCAACTGCGTCCACCAAGTCGGTATCGGTGCGTCGGGATAATGAAAGAACCCGGCGTCGCGAAAATCGGCCCGCTCGGCGTCGTTGTCCCAAAGCTTGACGGCTTCCCAGAAGCGTTCACGGAACTGCAGGTTGATCTTCAGCACATTGCCGACGACTAATCGTTGAATGGCGTCCTGTTTCGCGGCCGGCAACTCGGGAAGAAACTGAATCCCACCGTTGTTGGGACTTGCCTGCAGCAGGCTGAGCGGAATCGTGATGATGGCGGCACTCGCCGAGTAATCGATGTGCGAAGCGAAGCCTGATACGCCCGCGGGCTCACCCACAACCTTCACACCTTGGTTGGCCCACCGAATCTCCTTAACCCGCGTGTTCAATTGAAAGAGCCCGCCGTAAGTTTCGCTTTCACCACGCAATGCCTGCAACAGCGAATCGTAGCCGCGCTCAAATCTGAAGGCCTCGTCGCCATCGATTGAGTCAGCGCCTTCATTCGCAGCCACCAAACCACGAATGCCGATGCGCTCGACATCGGCGGCATGGAATCCTTCGACGTATCGCGTCAGCATTTGGCGCGCGCGCCGCGACTCATCGTCATCGCGCATGCCGTTCAGAAATTCGCGTAACGATTGATCGGACGCTGACTTCATTCGGTCGGACAGCTGTTCGATCTGTTTCCAGAAATCATGAGACTTGCTGATTTGCCCATTGTCGAAATACCAATGCCGCCCGCTGACTTCATAACGTTTGAGATTTGCGGCGTCGGCGATTTGCCACACGAGCGGCGACTTGCCGTGAAGAAACTCGGCGCCTAATTCGATTGGGACCGGAAAGTGAGGATCGTTGAGCGTGAAAACACGGCCACCGATGCGGTCGCGAGCTTCGACAACGACGACTTCACATCCGGCGCGCGCCAAATCGCGCGCGGCTGCGAGACCGGCAGCGCCCGCGCCTACGACGATAACTGATCGGATTCTCTGCATTACGATCCCACGGCGACTGACTTCTGAATCGTAAACCGCTTCGTTGTGCGAGCAAAACGCAAGTGGCGTCAGGTGACTTTTCGTGAGCGGAAAGTCACTAAAGCGTTATACGAAGTGTCAGAACCGGGAGCGATAGCGACCGGATCAAGTGCGGCAGTGCCCTGACAAGCGTCGCACTACCCGGCCGCAAAAAGCGCGGAACAACCAATACCTCGTTAGCCGCCCCTCGATCCCGTCGCTACCGCTCCGGGGTCTGACACAATTTAGCGTTGCGAAACCAACGGCGAATTCGTATCATCGCGCGGTCGGACGCTCTACCTCGACACCCCTGGTTCTCCCCGAAGAGAAGTTCCGGGGACAAAACCATCTTTGGAGAGACTTAAATGTATTTTCACAACAAGCTCAGAACAATTTTGATGCTCACGCTCGCGTTCGTCCTGATGAGCGCTACGGTCGTGTTTGCCAAATCCACGCCGGATTACAAATTCAAAATCCACAACAACACGAAACAGAAAATCGTCGCGATTCAGGTGCGTGAAGAAGGCAAGAATGAATGGGGCGATTTTGATATTGGCGACGGCATCGCGGCCGGCGCCACCGATGAAATGGTTTGGGACAAGTCAACCGACAACTCCAGCTGCAACTGGTTCTTTAAAGCAAAATTCGCCGATGGCGATTGGTCAGATGCAGTGAAGTTTGATTTCTGCGAAAAGAACCTCGTGATCGAGTTCAATTAAGTCGAACACTTCCCGAAAAACAGTGAGGCCTCTGCGAAGTCGCAGAGGCCTTATTGTTTGGAGTCCCGCCTTCAGGCGGCGTTGGGCCGCGTAAACGCGGTACTCCGAACTGCGAATTAAAAATCCAGTCTCATTCCGATGCGAATCTCTCTTGGCCTCATCGTGCGCGTCGGCACCAGGAACGAATTGAGGAAGGCTTGCCGCGTCGGGGGGGACGATGTTGGCCCGAACGCGTTGAAGTCGATGAACTCACTGCCATAGCTGAAGACCGTCGCGGTCAGGACGGTGAGGAACTCATCCGTCGGCCGCAGCCGCAGGCGCTCGGTAAGGTTGAATTCACGGGCGACGTTCAA
>CBFHBI010000712.1:0-2350 GCA_965653755.1 uncultured Blastocatellia bacterium | reverse complement strand
AAGGAACTCATCGTCCCGCCTTTGTTCATCAATTTCAGCTGCACTACCCAAGGCTCGCGTCAGTTTGACGGCTATGAAGAACTGATACCACCGGACTACCTCGACAGCTTCCATGACACCGACATCGAATTGTACCGACGAAGTCCTGTCGTCCGTAAAGATGTTTTCTTCCGTCGCAAATTCTTCTCGAAACCAGGTTTCAACTGCGGTAGCGTATTGAGTAGCAGCTTGAGAAATTTCGTGTCGGGACGCTTTTTCCGTAGCCCGTTCTTGTTCCGCCATCTCTTCCGTGACGTCGAATGAATCCAAATCGATGTCAGCTTCTGCGGCCCATTCACTAATCATTTCTGCGGTATCCCTGAAAATATCGCGCAGCTTTCGCCAGAATTTCTCATTCGTGATATCACGCGTCTCAGGATCATTTGCATCTGGGTCAGCCTGCTCAGTGGCATAGAGTAGGCACCGCGAACTGAACTCGCAGCGTTCGCACCAACGGTCACAGTAATTGTAAATGCCGGGGATTAATTCGGGATTTGATGCGAGATCTTTCAGATGGCTGCGCATTCCGGTGCCGCCGTGCGATGTCCTAAAATCCAAAACGAATTCTAAGGTATTATCTTGTTCGTCGCTACGGATTCCTGAACGTCGCCTGATTTATCCTAAGCGAATCGAGTGTCAGTTAGTTGTGCATTTGTAACCGCTGTTGTTGAATTCCGTCTAATCAAACGAACGCCTATGCCAAGTTTTAATCGCGTAGCACCCGCGTTTTTAGTTAGCGATGTCGGCGAAACTATTCATTGGTACGAAGCGGAACTCGGGTTTACGAGTTATCCTTTTCCGAAAGATCCACCGCATGTATTTGCCAGCGTCTGTCGCGACGGAGTCGAAATCATGTTTCAGCATAAGCCGGGTTATCAAAAGCCGGATCTCTACGGAACTCGGCCTGGCGGCGTTTGGGATGCTTACATTCGCATGCAGGGAGTTGCCGAATTGTACGAAGCGGTGAAAGACAGAGTCGAAATTAAAATGCCGTTGACCAAGCAGCCCTACGGCGATTCGGAATTTGAAGTAAGAGATCCAAACGGCTACATCCTGGTTTTCAGCGAGTTAATAGCGAGTTGATGGATTGAGCGAAACCAACAAGACATTTGGATGGCGCGATGTCGCGATCGTCATTGGGGTCGCCGCCGCGTATTTCCTCGGCGCGAAGGTCGGATTGTCGCTGGCCTTTGTGAACGTGAGTGTGTCTCCGGTTTGGCCTCCGGCCGGAATTGCAATCGCCGCCTTGCTTTGGTTTGGTTATCGCGCGACGCCCGGCGTTTTTATCGGGGCTCTGTTAGCAAATTACTTGTTGACCGACGTGCCGTTTCTGCCCACCGTCCTGATTGCGATTGGCAACACACTCGAAGGAGTGACTGCGGTTTATCTGCTGCGCCGCTTTACTGAATCGCGCAATCCTTTCAATCGCGCTTTCGATGTGCTCAAGTTCGTGGTTTTCGCCGCCATCATCAGCACTGCCGTCGCCGCGACTATCGGGAATTTGTCGCTGTGCGTTTCGGGTCATGAACACTGGTCCGAGTTTCGCCGCCTCTGGATTACGTGGTGGTCGGGCGATGCCGTCGGCGCGCTGCTGATTACGCCGCTAATCCTGAGCTGGCTGGAACGGCCGGTCGAGCGTTGGCGCGTCATTCGCTGGGTGGAATTCACAATGCTCCTGGCGTTAATAATTCTGCTGTCGATAACTATCTACACAACGATTTTTCTGCAGTCGGGAGCGGCGCGGCCTTACGGACACGCTACGATTCCCCTATTGGTTTGGGCGGCATTTCGCTTTGGCCCGCGGGGCGTATCCACCGCGATGGTGCCGCTCAGCGCCATCGCCATCTGGGGCACCGTTCATGGTGTCGGAGGCTTTGCTCAGTATCCGCTCAACGAGGGCCTGCTTTTTCTGCAAGCCTATGTAGCCGATCTGGCGATTACGACTTTGTCGCTGGCGGCGATAGTCACGGAACGCAAGATGGCCGGGCGCCATCTGGCGGGTTCGCTTTCAGTCACGCGGATTCTCGCTGAATCGCCGGCGCCGGACGACGCCGTGATGCGAATCATTCAAAGAATCTGCAACACCTTTGAGTGGGAAGTCGGCGGGATGTGGCGGCTCGACGAGGATGCGCAGGTGCTGAGGTGTTTCAAATTCTGGCCGTCGCAAGGTCCGCTGAGCCATTTTGAGAACATGACGAAGACCATGACCTTTGCGGATGGCGTTGGCTTGCCCGGCCGGGTCTGGAAAACGTTGCGTCCGGCGTGGATTCCGGACGTCTGCCGCGATCAGAACTTTCCGCGCCTGGGAGCA
>CBFHBI010000711.1:0-2351 GCA_965653755.1 uncultured Blastocatellia bacterium | reverse complement strand
CCGAGTCGCACGTCCCAGCGTGCATATTTGAGCTCAGCATCAGAAGCGCCACGCCGTTGCGCGCGCGTCACGCGGCCGAAACTGATCTCTTCTTCGACTTCCTGATCGGCTTGCCAAAAAAATAAGTAAGGAGAAATCGTGGTGCCGAAAATGGCGACCAGCGTCGCGAGAAACGACGGATCGAGACTAAGTCGCGGAATGAACGTAGCCTTCGCCACCGCCAACCAATCAGGACGAGCGAAGAATGCCGATCCGACGTAAGCAAACAACGCCAGCACCAGCCACTTGAAAACTTTCGCAATCAACTTGTACGAGCCCCAGATTTGCAGCGCGAGGATAATCATGGCAATCGGCAACACGAGAATCGCGATGCGAATCGGAACCAGCAGATTGATGGCGGCGGCGATCGCGCCGATGTCCGCGCCGGCATTGATCGTGTTGGCAATCACCAATAGAACGACCGTGAGATAGAGCAGATTTCTGGCGTAGTAACGTCGCAGCACCGCCGCCAGGCCCATGCCACTGACCATCCCGATGCGCGCGCAGGTCAGTTGCACTGAGACCATGAGCGGCAAACTGAACAGCGCCGTCCAGAGCGTGGCGAAACCGAAAGCCGCCCCGGCTACCGCGTACGTGCCGATGCCTGACGGGTCGTCATCTGACGCGCCGGTGATCAATCCCGGACCCAACAATTTGAAGAAGCGCTTGATCGGGTTTCGCTCATGCATCATCGCCGCTTCGAGCGAGCCCTTTCCCTGTGGCGGGTCGTGATGATCGTGATGGTGATCGGCCATGCGGTTCGCGCGATGATATCAAAAGAAAGGCGGCGGTACGCACGCCTCCGGCGCGCTGCGGTTTACACGCGAGAGTGTTGTCGCGAAATTGGACACGCGGAGGCGTGCGTACTGCTCAGCAATTTATTTGTTCCCAACCGCTTCCGAAAGATGTTAATCTGCGGCGCGAATTTGCCTTGTTCGGATCGGAGGCTTAATGGATCGCAATCCGGCCACGACTGAAAAACTCCGAAATCTGATCGCGAGGATCGAAGCGGCTACCGAAAGCGGCGATTTGCATTGGGAGCGTCAGGCCGGATCTGCGCATCGCTACGGCCGGCTGAATAATAACTTGCTGATTCTCGGCCCGGCGACGGCTGCGAGCGACTCCGGCGTCCCGCGCTATCTGTTCATCACTCCGTTTGATTCTCCCGACTGTATCGAGATCAATTCCGACGACGCGGAGCTGGGCGCCGCGGTTATGAAACTCGTGCGCACCGTTGACGAACGCAGCAGCCACGAACCGCCAACCGATCCGTTTGCAATTACCGAGCAGATGCTCGAACGACTTGAGAGCATGTAGGCCACGCCGCCGGCGTAGCTGCAGAAAAAGAGGACTGATCATATGGCCCTAGATATCGACAAGTTGACTGACGAGGCGCGCAGCCTTGCAAGGGTTCCCCTTTTCAAACGGTTGGACGCTGCCGAGCTTGAACATCTGGCGGAAGAGATCGATCAGGTCAACTATCCGGCCGGCGAGACGATCTTCAACGAACACGATCGCGGCGACGCGCTGTACATTCTTGAAGAAGGGTCAGTCCGCATCTGGATTTACGACGAAGACGTGAAGGAAGAAACGCTGGCGGAATTGAAGCCCGGCGATTTCTTCGGCGAACTCGCCGTGCTCGATCGCGGGGAGAGATCGAGCAGCGCCACAGCCGTCACCGATGTTCATCTTCATCGTTTAAGCAGCGATGACTTTCAAAAATTTCTCATCGAACATCCCGACGCCTCAGTCGATGTGATTTGTGAAATTGCGCAGCGCATGCGACAGACGAACTTGCTGGTCACTCAGCGAGCGGCGCGCAACGTCAACGCGGCGATGGAAGAGAACATGACCTTGGGCCAGCGGATCGCGGATAAAGTCGCCGCCTTCGGCGGATCGTGGACGTTCATTTTCCTATATGGTGGCGCGCTGCTGATCTGGATGGCCATAAATACCTTTGTGCTGATTCATTTTGGAAACGCCAAAGGCCCTGACGGTGAGCTTATCGGCGCGCAGTTCGATCCTTATCCGTACATTCTTCTGAACCTGATGCTGTCGATGACCGCGGCCATGCAGGCGCCGATCATCATGATGTCGCAGAACCGCGCCGCCGAAAAAGATAGGCTGGCAGCAGAACAGGATTTCAAGGTGAATCTGAAAAGTGAGCTGATGCTCGAAGAGTTGGTGCGCAAGCAGCGCCAGCGCGACGTGCAGATGGATGAATTGAACGCGGCGCTCAAGACGTTGCGCACGACGATCGATTCTCAAAAGACATAGCTTTCGCGTTTAGAGGCGGGCGTTGCTCGCCGTGC
>CBFHBI010000710.1:0-2353 GCA_965653755.1 uncultured Blastocatellia bacterium | reverse complement strand
TGTAGTCGTCCGGGTTCGCCGAAAAGACGAGCATCACGTCGAGCGGCAGACGCACTGGATAACCTTTAATCTGCACGTCGCCTTCCTGCATGATGTTGAAAAGGCCAACCTGAATTTTGCCGGCGAGATCGGGCAGCTCGTTGATCGCAAAGATGCCACGGTTCGCGCGCGGCAGGAGCCCGTAATGAATAGTGAGTTCGTCGCTGAGCAGATGCCCGCCTTTGGCGGCTTTGATTGGATCGACGTCGCCGATGATATCTGCGATGGTCACATCCGGCGTGGCGAGTTTCTCAACGAAGCGCGCGTCACGATCGACCCAGGCAATTGGCGTTGAATCCTGGTGCAGTCCAATCGTCTGACGACCGTAGGCGCTGATAGGCTGAAATGGATCGTCGTTCACTTCCGAGCCGGCGATGATCGGAATCTGGGCGTCGAGCAGATTTGTAAGCTGACGAATGATGCGACTCTTCGCCTGTCCACGCAGACCCAACAGAATTAAATTGTGCCGCGAGAGAATCGCGTTCACGAGTTGCGGCACAACCGTCTCATCGTAACCAACGATGCCGGGGAAAAGTTTTTCGCGCCGCTTGAGTTTACAAATGAGATTGGCGCGCAGCTCGTCTTTGACTGAGACCGATGCGTAACCACTCGCCTTGAGTTCACCTAGTGTCCTTGCTCGTTCCATGATTCGATTGTACCCGTGTCAGAACCGGGAGCGGTAGCGACCGGATCAAGAAGGCGATGTTGGTCGACACTTTTTCATTCACACCTCGCTTCAGCGAGGTGTCGGACGATTTGTGACTTCCGGATAGCCGTTTCAACGGCTTTGAGAAAACCGCTGAAGCGGTTCTGGCATTAATTACAGAGGACCGATCACCTCGCTGAAGCGAGGTGTGAATTAGAAATTATTCGGCGGGCAGATATTTCCCCGTCGAGGACTGCGTGACCTGACGATCTGCTTGCAATATCTGCAAATGCGCCAGCACCGCGCGCTCGGCCATCGCCAGCGCTTTAGGCGAAACGTCGGTGTAAACGCGGGCGACAATTTCTTTCGGAGTGCAGGCGCCGTCGCGGATTGCGTCGAGGATCGTTCGTTCGCGCTGTAGGCGGTGCGCGATGTATTCGTCAATCTTCTCATAAGGGTTCGCAATCGGTGGCCCATGCCCGCCGAACAACACCGAAAGATTCGGCAGCGCGCGCATGCGCTCGAGCGAAGCGAGGTCCTCAGTCATGTTGCCATCCTGCGGATCGATCAACACCGATCCGAAACCGACTACGTTGTCTCCTGACAACAAGCCGCCGGTGCGTTCGTCGTAAAGACACAAGTGCCCGCGCGCGTGCCCGGGCGTAAACAGCGCGCGTAGCCTAATCGCTGGTTCGCCCGTTAGTTCGATCACTTCATCATCTTCGATAAAGCGATCAACCGGAAACTGCCCCTTCGATGATTCTGCAGTGAGACGATGTGCGGCCACTGGGATACGCCCGCCGTGACGACGTTCCAGATGATCATTCAGGGCGTTGATGCCCGCGACGTGATCGGGATGCACATGCGTCAGCAAAATCTTGCGCGGCGCGCTTCCCTCGCGAATCAGATCGTCGAGACACTCAGCCAGCGCTTGCTGTTCATCTTCGTACGGCGATCCCGGATCGACAATCAGCAACTCCTGCGACGAATAGATCAGATAACAATTCGTATGCGTCGCCGGCGGTTTGGTGGGCGTGCGCACCGGGAAGCAGATGTAGTTTGGATGAAACTCCATGCGCCGGTTCGGCTCGCGATGCGCTTCCGGGATGGAAAGAAATCTCTCTACCAAACTCTCATCCAATCCGCCCGCACGGCTCGTCATCGCGAGCAGCACCGGCGGCACGCCGATGATTGCGCTACGTTGCCATTGCGCGTAGGCGTCGCGTGCCGCGATCCATTCACCGCTTTCGAGTTCTGAATCTGCGGTGACGCGCGGCTCTTGTTTCGCTGGACAATGGGCCAGGAAAAACCAGGTGTCGAACCGGCGCGGCGCAAACGGCGGCGTCACCCAACGTCCGACAAAAGTAAAATCGTTCGCGTCGAGTCGCAGTCCATAATGATCGAGCAACTGCGGCCAGGTCATGCGCCGCGATTCGAGATCGTCGAGCAGCGATACGCGCTGGCCGGCCGTCAGCGTTTCAGCTCCTCGCGCGAGCAGCACGCCGACTTCTTCGAACAATTCACGCGCCGCACAATTGATCATCGCCGCGCGCTCTTCCTCGTCGCAATTTTCGACCATTGTTTCAGCGTCAGATGTCTCGCGTTGTCCGCCGGGAAATGCGCGGTAGCCACCGAGGAACGCGAGCTTCGTGCTGCGTTTGACCCAGA
>CBFHBI010000709.1:0-2355 GCA_965653755.1 uncultured Blastocatellia bacterium | reverse complement strand
GAATTCGACATGATGGTCCATTTACTGCCCAATGCCGGACGCGTGCTGACGCATCGCTCTTTGCTCGGAGCCGACTGGGGCGGCGACTACACCGAACAGAACGAATACCTGCGCGTGTTCATCGGCCAGTTGCGCAAGAAGATCGAACCGGACCCTTCGAAGCCGCGCTACATTCTCACGGAGCCGTGGATCGGTTATCGATTTAACCCTGAATAGGTGCGCACGCCTCTGCGCGTGCTGACGCTCCTGGAGCGCGTACGAACCGGAGTCAGTACCATCCGCGTTAGCGGATGGGATAATCCTCAACCGTTGATTGCGTCACTTGATCCCATCTGCTGACGCAGATGGTACTGACCGACGTACGCACGCCTCTGGCGTGCTGGCGCTCCGGAGGAGCGCGCACCAACGCGTTTACGAATCTTTTATAAACGCTTTACTCCGTCCTTACAGCCCGGGAACTACATTCATCGTTGGCGTGAAAACGTGAGGATTCTCGCGCCGTCCTTTGAATGTCAGCTCAGAACCTAACGCTCATCGACACGACGAAAGCCAGCGGCAAGCCTCCACTTCGATTGATCACAGACAACGGCTTCACCATCGTGCGGTCGTGCGATTTCGACGGCTCCGGCAAATCAGAGATTGGCAAGTATTGCTTCGTCGTGCGCGATCCAAACGATTACGAGCTGGAGATCACGGTGCAAATCGGTCACGTGGCTGCGCATGAGGTCGCGAGTAGAAGTTACGAGCGCATAGGCGCCGGCAGCAGTTACTGGACGGCCCTCGCCGAGCGTCATCTCGCAGATTATCTGTGGGAGCAAGGCGATTACCCGCCGGATGCATATCTGGTGATAACACAGCTAACACCGGCCGATTGTGATTTGGCTCTCAGATGGAAGGATGGACGATGAAGAAGTTCGTTTCGTTTATCTTCTTCACGCTAACTTTTCCCGTAATCCTCAATCAAGCAGCCGGGGCACAGGAACTCTTACCAACTCAACAGTCCCTCGCTGTACCGCTATCGTTAACGGAAAACAGCAATGGTGATAACAACGCGATGCCGGAAAGTAACTCGCCTTCGGAATCACGTTGGCAATACGGCGGCTTCTTAGACGTTGGATATCTTTTGGACTTCAATCATCCAGCCAATCGAGTCTTTCGCAGCCGCGGCACGACGTGGCATGTCGATCGGCCACAGATAAACATGTCCGCGCTTTATCTGCGAAAGAAGAAGGACGAAAAATCACGGTGGGGTGTCGAACTGACTGCGCAAGCGGGTAAAGACGCGGAGTTATTTGGCTTCTCGGCAACGGCGCCAAACATCGGTGGCTACAAATTTCTGAGACAGCTTGGGCCAACCAATGTTTCTTATCTCGCGCCGATCGGCAAAGGATTAAATATTCAAGGCGGCATATTCAGCAGCTTTATCGGCTATGACTCGCTATATGCGAAAGACAATTTCAACTACACACGTCCCTGGGGAGCTGACTTCACACCCTATTTGATGCTGGGCGTGAATGCGAGCTATCCGTTCACCAAAAAGCTTACGGGCTCGTTCTTCATCCTCAATGGATATTGGCACCTGGCGAATGCGAACCACGTTCCGAGTTGGGGCGGGCAAGCAGCCGTCAGCGCCACATCTCATCTGACGGTAAAACAGACCGTGTTGATTGGCCCGCATCAATCGAACACTTCTTTTGAGTTCTGGCGTTTTCTTTCTGACACGATCGTCGAACACAAGACCGAGAAGCGGACGATTGCTTTCGATACCAACTTTTCAACCGAAAACGTGAATACGATCGGAACTCCACGCGCATGGTGGTTCGCGACTCAGTTACCTGTGCGCTGGACGCTGAATTCCCGTTGGGCCTTTGCGGTTCGTCCCGAGATGGCGTGGGACAGAAAGGGTCGCTGGACACTCGCGCGACAGACGGTCGCGGCGGTCACGACGACGCTTGAATACAAGCTGCCTTACAAGTCGAGCAGCACAATCGTCCGTTTGGAACACCGTTACGACCGTTCGACGGGACCAGACGGCGGCTTCTTCCGAGGGCACGAAGTGCGCTCAGGCGTGATCGGTTTGACGCCGGGTCAACACCTCTTGATTTTAGCGGCGATCTTTACTTTCGATCGCTGACGGAGATTGAAATGCTCGATTTGATTTTCATCGCAGCGACGATTGCTTTCTTTTTGATCGCGCTCGCTTATGTGCGCGCCTGCGAGAAGTTGAATTAGTGGAGAGAGTTTCGGAAATGTATATCGGCACAATATTAATGATCGCGGTTTCGGTGCTGCTGCTGATTTATCTAATGGTCGCATTATTGCGACCGGAAAAGTTTTAGTGTCAGAAGCCCGACC
>CBFHBI010000708.1:0-2360 GCA_965653755.1 uncultured Blastocatellia bacterium | reverse complement strand
TCTCCCTCTGGGAGAGGGTTGGGGTGAGGGTCTAATGCGCGCCGCTAGTCCCTGACCCCCGGCCCCTCTCCCAGAGGGAGAGGGGAGATGCGCTTGAATCTCCCGCAGCGCATTCTCGATGTCGTTTAGTATCCGTTCATTTGAAACACGTAAGACGTGCAGCCCTTGGCTAATCATGTAAGCATCACGCGCCTGGTCGTGATGCCATGATTCGTTCAATTCGTGAATTTCACCATCGCATTCGATCACCAGGTTGGCCTCGTCGCAGAAGAAGTCCGCGATGTAAGCTCCAATTTGATGTTGCCGTCTGAACTTGAAACCGCTTAATCGGCGATTCCGAAGCTTCTCCCACAGCAACTTTTCAGCCGACGTTTGATACTTTCGCAACTCCCGCGCGAGGCCAGTTTGTCCTGCTACGTGGTAACCGCCCCGGTACTGACGCTGCTTCTTCATAATTAAAAAAGGAAAATGGTGGGTGTGCTGCGCCGCTAAACCCTCACCCCAGCCCTCTCCCAATGGGAGAGGGAGAATTCAAACCCGTTTCTTGTTCGTTCCGCGCGCGCATGTTAGCATCGGCGCGTTCCGTTCACGAAAACGGCGCGCTGATGCGACTCTCTCCAATTTCGCAGCAAGCGCGATTGATCGATCAGCGCGGAGGTTGCACTTTCACGCGTGCGCCGTACGTCTAAGATAAACACATCGATAGCCCGCCGCGCCTCTGCGCTTTTATCATGCCTACTGCTGCTGTTGATCTGGCAAGGCGTCGCTTCAGCACAACAACCCGCTCCCATCGAACGCAAAGTAGAGAACCCGGTTACCGACACGCCTTACGTCAATCCGCTGCAGCAGAACCAACCGGTGCGTCCGCCCGCGAGTAAAGTACCGCCGATTCAGGCGGGCGATACTCTGGAAGTAGTGTGCGCGCGTCAATCGTTCACCGGCGCTAAAGAGACCCTGGTCACTGTCTGCGAAGGCAATGTTGACGCGAGAATCGGCACCTATCGCGTGCAAGCCGATAAGGTGACGGTCTATGACGCCAAAACTTTGGTAGTCGCGGACGGCAACGTCGTTTTCGATCAGGGCGATCAGCAGCGCATCACCGGTAGTCATGCTGAATGGAATTACAAAACGAAGACCGGATTTTTCGTCAACGCAACGGGTTATACGAACCAGACGAACGACGGCACGCGCATGTACTTCATCGCCGATCGCGTCGAACGGATCAATCTAACGACGATCGTTTTGACGAACGTCGAGATCACTGCCTGCGATGAAGAGAAGCCGAAATGGAGTTTTCGCGCCAAGAAAGCCCGCATCAAGACTGGCGATCGCGCGCGCATCACGTCGCCGACGTTTCGCATCAAGGGCGTTCCTCTCATTTACATGCCATACGCTTCGGTGTCTTTGAAGCACATCGATCGCGCCTCGGGGTTTCTGACTCCGACGTTTAGCGGTTCGGGGGAAAAAGGATTTCGGATTTCGGAGGCTTATTATCTGACCCTGGGGCGATCTGCCGACTTCACCTTGCGTGGCGATCTGTTTTCCCAACGCGGCATCGGCATCGGCGGCGATTTCCGCGCCATGCCGAACTCCAGGTCGTTTTTCGATATGGGTTTCTATGGCGTCAAGGATCGGATTCTTGGCCCAAAGAAGGATGCGAATCATCCCGACCAGGGCGGTACGAGCTTTTACGTTAACGCCGTGCACTATTTCGCGAATGGCTTTCTCGCCGCCGCCGACGTTAACGTAACGTCAAGCCTGACCTTTCGCCAGATCTTTTCAGATTCGATTCAGCAGGTGATTTCGCCGGAAGAGCGTTCGCAGGTATTTCTGAATAAGAACTACAACGCGTACAGCTTTAATTTTCGCATGAACTCGCAGGCCACTTCGCTGCAGAATTCGCAGATTCGGATTCGAGAACTGCCCAGCGTGGCGCTCGATCGCCGGCCGTCGCCGCTGCCGTGGTTCAAGAAAATTCCGATGTACTACACCTTCGAGGGCAGCGCGGACGGCGTCAGCCGCAAGGAGACGCCGAGCGACGTGGCGCTGTTTTTGATCGAAGCCGGGCGCCTGCCGCTCGTGACGCCGTCGGTGGTCCAACGGCTCGACTTCCACCCGGACGTGGTTTTGCCTTTGAGTTTTGCCGGCTGGAATTTCACGGCGACCGCGGGCGCGCGCGCGACTTACTATTCCAACTCGATCGACCCCACCACCCAACTGGTTTCATCGCGCGATGTCGTTCGCGGTTACGGCGAATTCGAATTTGACGTGCGGCCGCCGGCGCTGGCGCGCGACTTTCGGCACGGCGATGGCTCAGTTATGTTTCGGCACACGATCGAGCCTTACGTGATTTTTCGCCG
>CBFHBI010000707.1:0-2362 GCA_965653755.1 uncultured Blastocatellia bacterium | reverse complement strand
GGTCCGGTCCCGATTTATTTCGCGTTCAGAAGTGCTGACAGTGACAGTGATGAGTTCGCGCGGCGGTTTTTTCAAACACTGCTGCAGCAATACATCGCCTACCGGAGCGTCAACCCGTCGCTTTGCGAAGCGCGGTTAACATCGCGCGAGCTGGTTGAACTCGCGCCGCCGGGCGACTATGAATTTGTGGCCGCGCTGACTGAATCGTTCGAACGCGCGAAACAATCCGGCGACGACCGCTTTAGCTTTTGTTTGGGACTGCCGGCCCGGTTTACGTCTGCCGGACGCGAGATCTTTCCACTGATTGATTGCGTAGCGCTCAGACCCTCGCCGGAGGTCTTGAAGTTTGCGCATGAAATTGTGTCGGCAGCCAAAGCTGCATGCCGAGCGCTGGTAGTGGCCGGCTTGCGACGCCAGTTAACCGATTTAATCCATGGCTTTGAGAACGGAGACGGCGGTCCGGATTCGATTCTACAGCTCGAGCAGCTGAGCGATCGCGACGCGCAAACTTTGGTCGATCTGTTGGCTACGCGGTATCAGATCGAGACGAACGATCGAACACGCGATCTAATTGTGCAGCAATTGCAGTCGAGTCCCAGCCTGATTGCCCGTTTGCTCGAATCCGCGCGCGAGAAAGGTTTGCAACTCACAAGTTTTCTTGCGTGGCAGAAACTTTATGTTGACGATGTTCTGGGCGGACACCTGAAGCGTATTTTCGATCGTAAGCTGGAAATGATTGCGGACAATTCGCAGAGCCGGCGGACGCTTTTACGGCTGCTCTACGAATCGGCAACCGGCGAGACGCATAAGAGTTCACCCTGGTCCTGGAAGAAGCGGCTCGGTCTGGCGGGCCTTGAGTTCGAACGGCTCATCGATGGTTTGCACGTTTGGGAATTGGTAAACTCCAGTGGCGCGTTGATTGAGGTGAACAATCAGTGCCAGGTCTGGTTTGATTACTTGCGATCACAACATCGGATCGAGGTGGCGCTTGAACCGCGCGCGCAAATTGTCGCGAGTACTCTGCTCGACGCGCTCAAACGCGCACCGGAAATGATGGCACGGAAGTATCGCGTTGAGGCGGCCTTGGACCTGGACGATCTCGTCTCACGTTTCGATTGCCAGCACGTGCCGGCGACGCTCTTTCATTACGATCAATTCGCGGCGCTCTATCGCGGCGAAGACCGGGAATTGATCGAGAGCGGCCTGGAGCGTGAAACAGAGACGACTCAGTTACCGCAAATTGTTCAAACCGCCGCCTGCTCGGCTTATTCAGCTGACCTGGCCTGCGACGCACATCGGTGCGTGGTTGCGCATGGCTTCGGCGCCGGCGAGTATACCGACGAGAACGAAGTCGTATGGCTGTGCGCGCAGATAGATTCAAAACTCGAGGCCAGCCGGGAATTGACGGAGACCTGGTGCAATCGTTTGTCGGCCTTCGCCCAACAGTCGTCGTTTTCTCGCTTTCAGATTTGGCTCGTCGCGCCGGAAGGGTTTTCGGCGGACGCGGGAAAATTACTGAACGAACGCGGGGCCTTTGGATCGAGTCATCAACAGGT
Organism: uncultured Blastocatellia bacterium; assembly: GCA_965653755.1. Classification (GTDB taxonomy): domain Bacteria; phylum Acidobacteriota; class Blastocatellia; order Pyrinomonadales; family Pyrinomonadaceae; genus UBA11740. The sequence goes on along the minus strand of CBFHBI010000707.1, from coordinate 806 downwards.
TGAGCTGCTCAGATTGCGGCTACAGCCTGACAGCGCCGCGTCGCGCGCCGCAGATGAATTCGAGATGGTAATCCCAATGAGCGGCGACACGGAATTGATTGCCGCGCGCACCGCCGAACAGATTGCGCGTCGTGTCAATTTTCAACCCGAAGCGATTAATCAGATCAAAACCCCGGTCGTCGAAGCATGCATCAATGCCGCCGAGCACAGCCTCAGTCCCGATCGCAAAATTTATCAGCGCTTTGTCGTCGAAGATGATAAATTAGTGATCATCGTAGCGAGTCGTGGTGTGGTGCCGAGACAAGTGTCCGCCCACGAAGCGCTCGATCAGGGCAACGGCAATGGTCGTCGTGGTTGGGGATTGAAGTTGATCAAGACGTTAATGGACGAGGTCGAATTTGAACGCGTTGACGACGGCACGCAACTGAAGATGACGAAATACCGTAAATAGTGAATCGTGAATCGTGAATAGTAAATCGTAAATAGCAAATCGAAAGCGATCGCCGGTTGATCTATTTACGATTTACTGCTGAGGGCCTTTACTGAGAGATGCCAGATATAAATCAGAACGCTGCGGTGCAAACTCGTTGCGTCGGCGACGCGGCCATCATCTACGCGAGCGATTATCTTAACAAGTTGAGCGGGGAAAAGATCGAACGCGAGTGCAAACGGCAACTCGAGTCGGGCCGCCGCGCGCTGATCATCAACTTTCGAGATACGGAACTCGTTAACAGCATCGGGGTGTCGATTCTCGTGGGCGTGATCGACGCGGCAGGGCGACAGTTCGTGACCTTCGGCGGCGCGCA
>CBFHBI010000706.1:0-2372 GCA_965653755.1 uncultured Blastocatellia bacterium | reverse complement strand
GCGACAACAACTAGTGTTGCCCGCTGCTGCCGAGGTTGAGATAAATCATGGGGCGAGTGTCGGGCAAATCTTGCCACCAGTCGGGCAGTGCGGTTTGCGGCGACCACAAGACGGGACCGATGTATCGATGAGTGGCAGGTAAGGTTCGCGTTGGAATAAGTTCCGGAACGTCCGGATAGAGAGTGTAATCGCCAAAGGAATAGACCTGCTTGATGTCCCAATCGATTGGGGGCAGTCCGTACTTGAGACGGACCAGGTTGAGCGGTGCGATGTGCGCGGCAAAGCCCAGCGGGGCGGCCAGAGTGGCGGCCAGTTGCGCGATTGGCGGCGGCAGCAAAGAGGCCAGCGGATTATGTGGCAGTTCGAAAGCGAGATCGGCGAACGGACTCCACTGGGCATTGACGATGTTGATGTAAGGTGTGCCCGTCAAACGCGTCGATACTGATAATGATTGCCGCATGTCTCCAATGACTATGTCTGGAGACAGCTCTTCAATTAGGAATAGTTCCTCCTTCACATACGCATCGAGGCTGGCCACATCAAAGATGGGGCCGCCGCCCGCCAACCTCTCTACCATCTGCGCTTCGGGGATAGACGACTTGAGCGGAATGACATGGAACGGAAGATCGGCAAACAGGAAGCTGTAACGTGGGTCGCAGGTCAAATGGACCTCGTACTTTTCCGGGTCGAGCGATTGCGCCAAGACGACCGGCCTGACCACGTGAGACAGGGTGACCGCCTCTGCCATAAATAACAGCCGCCGTTTACTCTTGTGCATGGATTAGTCTTGGGCCCTAGGTCGATCTTATTTACGTTTGAGCATTCCTAAAATTAAGACAAGGACCGCCAGCAGCATTAAGGCGATTCCGCTCGCGTCTCGCGGAGTGGGTGCGTGCGAGATGACCGCCGCAACTATTTTCCCTGTATGCAGAATCATTCCGGCCAGAAATAATCCGATGGCGCCAACTACGAGGGCCAAACGGTTCACGGAGCGCTGTAACTGTGTGACGAGTTTTTTCGAGCTGAGCGCCAGCTCTGTCTGAAGCGTCAGCCGACCTCTCTGCGCGCGCAGCAGCACGTCCTCGAGCGTCTTAGGCAGTTTTAGCAGACGCGGTATCACCTTCACTACTTTGTCTGTCGAGGGTTGCCACTCTTCGCTCATCAAGCGGACCGCGAAGGGGCTGAGTTTCTCCATCGGGTTGAACTTCGGCGAGAGCTGAGCGGTGAGGCCGGAAAGAATTCCCAAGGCGCGGGTGACAAACAACAGTTCTGCTTGAAATTGGAAGGGCGAGTTATAGAGCAGAACTTTATACTCTTCATAAAATCTGGCGTACTCGTTGAGATCGATGTCTTTCATTTGACCCAGAAAGGCGCCTGAAAAATTATCAAGCAAACCCTGGGTCATCTGTTCGACCAGTTTTAAATCCGCATCGTAAAGCAAGGCTCCCGAATCTAGGTAAGATTCAACGATCAGGTGCGCGTCCTGCGTGCCGATGCCGATCACGTAGTCACGCAATGAGCTGCGCAATCGCTTCGGGATGGTCACGGCCATTCCGAAATCAACGAGAGCGATTTGAAAAGGACGGTTGGGATAAAACGGAGCGGTCTCGCCGGGTCGGAACTCGCGCGGCGTGGGCTCGTCAGGATGAGGTAAAGGTTTGATGAAGATATTGCCGGCGTGTGGGTCGGCGTGCACAAAATTGGTGACGAGAATCTGTTGCATGTAAAGATCGAACAGCTTCTCAGCCACCCGGTGACGGCTGATGCCGGCAGCTTCGAGCGCGGTCAGATCGTCAACTTTGATATAGCTGACATCTTCCATGGTGAGCGTGTGCGCGCCGACGTAATCCCAATATATCTTGGGAACGCAGATCTGATTGTCATTTGAAAAATCAGCTGCGAAGCGCTCCGCGTAAAGTCCTTCGGTGGTGAGGTCGAGTTCTCTAAACGTAACCGTTTCGAATTCAAGGCCCAAGCGGTTCAGGTCGGCATATCTTCTGATCGGTTTGAAGTGACTCAAGAGCCGTAAGAACCGTTTGACGATTCTCAGATCGGTTTCCATGATCAGGTGGATGTTAGGGCGCAATACCTTCACGGCTACTTCCTCGCCTGAAACCAGCTTTGCGTTATGTACCTGCGCCAGCGAAGCCGAACCAGCAGCTTCAATCGAAAATGATGCAAAGATCTGTTCGACGGGTCGCCCAAAATCGTCGCTAATCTGAGCGAAGATCAGTTCAATCGGGACCTGCGGCACTTCATCCTGAAGCCCGGCGAGTTCGTCAATGATTTCGGGCGGCAAAATATCCGCGCGCGTGCTTAGGAATTGGCCCAGCTTGATAAGGATTCCGCATAACTCTCCCGCTAATGAGCGA
>CBFHBI010000705.1:0-2382 GCA_965653755.1 uncultured Blastocatellia bacterium | reverse complement strand
GGACGGAGCGGGCAGGGACAAGCCCTGCCCCTACAAATTCATCTTGAAATATCGCGAGCGGCGCCGCATCGACCAGTCCGTCGAAAGGATTCTGCGGCCCACGTGTGCCGATGCCGAGACCGTCTATGAAGAAGAGCAGAACGCGCGAGTCATTTGCCATAGTCTCGGTCGGCCAGCAAGCCGCGCGCGCGATAATCGTTAAGCTTGTTGTGCAGCGTTTTTAGACTGATGTTGAGCAGTTGCGCCGCCCGCGTCTTGTTGTTGCCGGTCTTGTCGAGCGTGCGCAGGATCATCTGTCGTTCGATTTCTCTCAACGGCGTGCCGACCGGAAACGTCGCGGTGTCTTCGTTACGCAGTCTCTGTCTTTGATCGAATGGATAAGGCGCGAAGTGGTGCCGTTCGATTTGCTCGCCCGAACAAATAACCACGGCCCGCTCGATGACGTTACGCAGCTCGCGCACGTTGCCCGGCCACGAATGAAAACGCAATGCATCCAGCGCCGCCGGACTGATGAAGCGCGCGGACCGGTTATGCTTCGCCGCCAGGCGCGTAATTAAATGTTGGGTGAGTAACGGAAGATCTTCGAGACGTTCCGAAAGCTTGGGCAGGTGAATCGAAATCACATTCAGACGATAAAGCAAATCTTCGCGTAAGGTGCCGTCGCGGACCGCGCCGTGCGGTTCCTTGTTCGTCGCCGCCAATAATCGCACGTCAACAGAAATGTCTTTGCGGCTGCCGAGTCGATGGACCACGCGCTCTTCGAGTACGCGCAGCAACTTCGCCTGCAGCATCGCAGGCATCTCGCCAATTTCATCAAGCAGCAGCGTTCCGGTATTAGCCAGCTCAAAACAACCATGACGGCGTGAGACCGCGCCGGTGAATGCGCCTTTTTCGTGACCGAACAATTCCGATTCCATCAAAGTGTCGGGAATCGCGGAGCAGTTGATGGCGAGAAACGGAGCGTTGCGCCGCGGACTCAGATTGTGAATGGTGCGCGCCACGAGTTCTTTCCCGGTTCCCGATTCGCCCGTGATCAAGACCGAAGCGGAAGACGAAGCAACCTGCTCGATTAGAGAGTACACGCGTTGCATCGCTTCGGAATTGCCGACCAATTCGCCGAACGCGCCGCGGTCGCGCAGTTGCCGGCGCAGGATTTCATTTTCGCGACGCGCGTCGGCCAACTCGACCGCGCCCTCGAGCACGGTCAAAAACTTCTCCCTGTCAACGGGCTTTTCGAAATAGTGATAAGCGCCTTCTTCCTGAATCGCGCGCAATGCCAGTTCGACCGAACTGTTGCGCGCTGTGAGGATGACCGGCGTGTGGGGCTGTTGAATCCGAAGTTCGCGGAGCAGCGCAAATGGATCGAAGCCATCAGCGGCAGGATCGATTACGATTGCGGTTGGCGCAAATGCCTCGGCAATCTCAATCACCGAATGATCCAGCGGAATCAGACGCACGTCGTACTCCGCAGCTTTCACACTTTCGCTGAGAGCTTCACTGTGCTCGCGATCGTTGTCGATGATGAGAACGCGGCCCTTCATCGAAATGAGTGTAGCACAGTGCGATGAGGGCTCGCGCCGAGTGTCTGCAACGATCTTCCGCGGGCCGATCGGACCGCCGGACGCTTAGGCGCTCGGCGGCAAGACGAGCTTGTTCAACAAGCTGTTCTCGATATCGTCGATGCTCGGATTAGTCTGATTCAGATCAAGATCGCCGTTGACGCAGTTCTCGGCGTACTGCCAAATCAGAACATCACAGGGAATATCGACGCTGGGAATTGCAAACGCGGGATCAAAATCCTGAAGCTTGCAACCGTGCGGATAGCGCGCCACCCAGGCACCATGACATTCGACGCCGTTGGCTGCAGCCTTCGCGAGCGCACGCCAGGTCGTCGTGTTAAGTTGCGGCGCATAAATACAGGGCAGCAGCGTCACTTGGCCATCTGATTCACTGTTGCTGAAGTCCGTGAGGGTTTGCGCCCAGCCGGTGTAGAAATCGACCGACAGCGGCGGATCGCCTTCGACATCCAGAAACATAAGGAATTGTCCGCCCTGCGAAACCAGATGTTCGCGGGGAAACGTCAAAAGAAAATCGGTTACGTTTAGTTTGGCGTGGTCAATCCCGCTTTGCTCGTTGTCGCCAACGTTCTTTGTCTGTTGTGACACCGGCAGAACCTTGATGCCCGCGGCGGACAGGACAGGATCTTCTAATTTGTGACGATATTCGGCCGGGCCGCCAGTGGGACTCTTGAAATATCGGCCCCAATAAGCGGGCGTCCCGCCAAAGAATTCCGTCGCGCTTTGGACCAGATCGGTTGTGACCGGTCGTGAACTATCCGTACCAGCTATTCCTCGCGCCATTTTCGTTCCTCCATCTTCGAGA
>CBFHBI010000704.1:0-2382 GCA_965653755.1 uncultured Blastocatellia bacterium | reverse complement strand
CTCTGCGATCATTTTTTTCAGAATGCCGTCCACCAAACCGATGTAACCGTGATAGAGACCCGACTGCATCGCCTCGACCGTCGCGCTTCCGATGACCGTCCGCGGACGCTTGATCTCAACCCGCGGCAACTTCGCGGCGCGCGCGAACAAGGCATCCGCAGAGATCGTTATGCCGGGCGCGATAACGCCGCCAAGATATTCGCTCTTCCCATTAATCGCGTCGAACGTCGTAGCCGTACCGAAGTCAACGACGATGCACGGCGCGCCATATTTGCGGATTGCCGCTACCGCATCGACGATCCGGTCGGCACCTACGTCCGCAGCGGGTTGGTACAGAATCGGAATCCCCGTGTCGATCGTGTGATCAACGAACAGTGGAGTTAGATGAAAGTACAACTCAGCCATACGGTTGATGGTGAAGTTAAGCGGCGGCACCACCGAAGCGATCGCAATCGCGTCGATCGATTTGAAATCCAAATTGGAGAGCGTAAAAAGATCTCGAGCCAGCACGCCCCACTCATCTCCGGTGCGCGCGCGCTCGGTAGTCAAACGCCAATGCGCCACGAGATTCGCGCTGTCAAAAACGCCCAGCGACGTGTTCGTATTGCCAATGTCAATTGCCAGCAGCATTTCAATCCTTGCGGTTCAGCACGTTTTCAATTTCATCGGCCGCGGCCGCAGCTCCTTTTTCGCGACGTACGATCTCGCCAACCCTCGCTGCCGAGTCTGCATAACTCGGATTGTCCAGCAGCATTTGCAGTTCGCGCGTGGCCGTCTCAGCATTGTAACGCGGACGCGCCAACATGCGCCCACAACCTAGTCGCGACACGCGCGCGCCGTTATCAAACTGATCGTGCGCGTGGGGAACAACCAACACCGGCTTGCCTGAGCGCAAGCCCTCGCCGGTCGTGCCGACGCCGCCCTGATGCACAATCGCGCAAGCCCGCGGCAGCACTTGACTGTACGGCGCGTATTCAAAAGCGGCAACTCCTTCGGGCAATGGTTCGGCCGGCATGTTCCGCGCATGGCCGATCAATAATAACGCGCGGCGGCCCAGCGCTTTCGCGGCTTTGATCGATTCAAGATAATAATCGCGCGCGACCCAAAATGCAGACGAACCGAGGGTAAAAATAATTGGCGCTGGACCAGCGTCAACAAATTCACTGACTCCTCCGGGGATCTCGCTTTCGCGGAAATAATCTCGCCGATCATAAAAAGGAAATCCGGTGACAACGCTGTTCGCGGGCCAATCAGGTTGAGGCTTCGCCATGACTTTCGAGAACAGCGCCAGCACCTTCGTCGGCGAATGCTGTCCGCTAAGTATCGGCTGCTCGCCACGAGGTAAGCCCAACTCAAGGCGCAAGTCATAGACCGGCTGCATCAACTTATCGAGTTTCTTAGTCGCCAGCGCCATGACGCCGCGGCCAACCCACGGAGTCAGACGCATCAAGTGATACAGTCCGGGCCACTGCGGCGGCACAATCGGATCGTAAACGGAAAGGAACGACGCCGGCGCCAGCACGCTCGAGATCCACGGCAGCTTTCTCTTCTGTGCCACGATTGGGCCAACCAATGGCAGCGGATGAGTCAAGATCAGGTCCGCGCCATCGACGGCGGCATTTAGATCGTCATAAATGTTGCGCAGATGCGGCAGCAGCAATTGCATGACTCTCTCGCCACCCTCGCGCGGATTCATTATTGGTTCGATGATCTTCAGCAGCTCTTCCAATTGATCGTAAGAAGGCATGTCGGGACGCACGGGAAACAATTCGATGCCCGTCGCGTCCAGCTTCTCCCGATAGACTTCTGATGTCGCGATGACTGGTGTGTGCCCACGCTGTTTCAGTTCCAGCGCGATAGAGATGTACGGGTGCACGTCGCCAAACGAACCGAAGGTTGAGATGACGATTCGTTTGCTTTCCATGATCGATCGATCAGTATGATTCGTTCGCGCGAAGCGCCGTCACATCTCCTGCTCGCACGATCCTAATCCGGCCATCGTCAGTTTCAATCCGCAAAGCACCGTCGCTTTCGACGCCACGGGTGATTCCGGCAAAGCTCTCACCTTCCAACGAAACACGTACCGCTCGATCGATGGCGTACGTCGAGTTTGCGCACCACTCGCGAATGGTGTGTTCGGCGCCGCCGTCTGCCTGTTAGATCTCGTACCGTTCAGAGGTCGCTCTCAGCAGCGCTGCCAGCAACTGTCCCGGGTCCACAACAATTCCAGTTCGATCTTCCAAAGAGGTTGCCGTCGAACCTAGCTCGTCGGGCACGGCTTTGCGGGTGAGATTTATTCCGATGCCTACGACGGCCGCAGGACCAATCGGACTCTCTACAGTTTCTGAGAGAATGCCGCACAGTTTCTTTTCATCCACATAA
>CBFHBI010000703.1:0-2386 GCA_965653755.1 uncultured Blastocatellia bacterium | reverse complement strand
ACGCCGTCGGTGCACACCACCGACGAGGTACCAGCCACGGTGCAGCGCGGCGCACTCGAGGACATGTCCGCCGGGCGCACGTGCGATGTGAGCTCCGCGTGCCACTGGGCTGTGAACGCCGCCGGGAGTAACGCGCATGGCGCGGTCAAACAGCTCGCGCGATAAATCGTTCTTTGGCTCAGGTGTCATGATAGCGAAAGGGTCAGTACCATCCGCGTAAGCGGATGGGTCAAGGGTGCAACTCCAACTTAACGGGGTCGCTCGATCCCATCCGCTTACGCGGATGGTACCGACTCGTTGGCCAACGAATAGACAAACAACAGATGTCAAATATCAAATGGAAAATAGAAAGACCTCGCTGATTGAGTTTAAGCGGACTTGTAAGCAGGCTCGCGCGGCTTCGTGGCACGCTTGGCTTCATTGTCCTGTTTCGGCTCGCCATCTACCTCGAGCGCAAAAGTCGTGACCAGGTCGGGAGCTTTCTTCGGCAATCCGATTAATTTGATTCGATAGTCATCCTGTTGAAACTTGACCGGCTCGCCGGTGGCAAAGAATTTCGCCGATTTCACCTTATTCAAGAGATTGGCGATGACGACCGTCTCGCCCGGCCAGTAATGCACGTGCGCGTAAAGCGTGTTGCCTTTGCGCGTGAAGCTCACGTAGTTCCCACGCCGCGGCTGACACGGCGCATCAGATTCGCGAATGGTCGCGCCATTCTTCGCCATCCAATCGCCGACCGCCGAAAGAATGCGCACGGACTCCTCCGGGATCGTGCCATCAGGTTTTGGTCCGATGTTCAGCAGATAATTGCCCCCGTCGCGCGCACACGTGATCAGATTTCGAATCACCGTCGTCGGACTCTTCCAGTTATTGTCGCTCGCCTGATAACCCCAACTGTCATTCAAGGTCATGCATGATTCCCAGGGACGGTTCTGCGAAGCTTCGATTCTCTGTTCCGGCGTGTCGAAGTCCTCGGGAATCTTCGATCGATTGTTGATGATGATGTCGGGCTGGAGTTTCCGCACCATCGTGTTCATTTCGACCGACTCCCAACCTTTCGCGTCGAGCGGCCACGCCACGTCGTACCAGAGGATGTCGAGCTTGCCATAGTTCGTCGTCAGCTCTCTCACCTGGCCGTGAATGTAATCGACAAAACGTCGCCGCGCGGCCTCGTCGGTTTTGCATCTCGCGCCGTCCGGATGATGCCAGTCCATTAACGAATAATAGAACCCAACGCGCATGCCCTCGGCACGTGCGGCATCGACGTACTCGCGCACCAGATCGCGTCCAGGTCCCTGCTTCGGCGCGCAGTAATCGGTCAGCTTCGTATCGAAATTGCAGAAGCCTTCGTGATGCTTCGTCGTCATCACCATGTACTTCATGCCGGCGCGTTTTGCGAGTTGCGCCCAGGCCCGCGCGGCATTCGGTACCGGCTTGAAATTCGGCGCCAGCTTCTCGTACTCGCTGACGGGGATGCCTTCGTTATCCATCACCCACTCGTGACGGCCGAGCGTACTGGAGAGTCCGCTATGACTGAACATTCCGAACTTGGCTTCGTGCCACCACTGCATGCGGCGGATGCGGTCTTCTACAGTCGAAGTCGTCGGCGCGCCGTTGTCAGCGGGCCGTTGCTGGCCCAAAGCAAGTTCGGAATGTCCGCCAACCGCTAAAGCTCCAGCGGCGGTGCCCATAAAAGTTAAGTAGTCTCTGCGGTTCATGCGTCGTCCTAATAAGTTAGTCGTATGCCAAATTGAATCTGCCGGGGCGTCGTGCCTTGCGCCAGATTGGAAATCTTACCCACACTCGCGGCAATCGTGGAACCGCTGGAGTTCAACGTCAGGTTCCCGTTAGCCGGCGTGTCCCAATTCTGAATATTGAAAACGTTGAAGGCTTCCATCCGCAACTGCACCTTGAGGCGTTCAGTGATCGGGATGCTCTTGAAGAGCGAGAAGTCGACGTTATAAACCGCGGATCCTCGGAAGTTATTTCGCGGCAGGTTACCAAACGCGCCGGTGTTGTTGGGAACGCCAAACGCGCACGGATTGAACCAGCTCACGATCGTATGTACTTGATCCGCAGCGCGTCCGCCCTGCGAGATCGTCTTTTGACAATTCGGATCGGGGTTCGCCGCCACTGGCCCAGCGACGAAAGGATCGGCGATCAAGTTAGGCCGCAGATAATTATTCGGTGTGCTCAATCCTTGCAACGAAGCGCTGCCACCAAGATTCGCCAAGTCGCCCGTGACGATGATGTGGTATGGTGCACCGCTACGTGCTTGCGCGATGAAATTAGTCTGCCAGTTGCCGAGAATCCATGCAGCCGGACCGGTCTGCAACCACTTCTTGCCTTTGCCGAACGGCAGCTCGTAAAGCGTCGCCCAGGAAAC